>CANJQY010000006.1 GCA_947476525.1 Oligoflexales bacterium | reverse complement strand
CAAGAACGGTCGCCGTCTTGACGTGGTCGAGTGTTTTCCTATTTGCAATTTCTCGCCCTAATCGGCGCATTCTCGCCTTAACATGCGGGTCGCTTTCCCGTTGTTTGGTTTCCTCCTTCACTTCTTGTTTCGTCATTTTCATTTTATTTTCAAGGGTCATAAACTGGTAGAGAAAGTCGGCGGCGCCGATAAATAGCATGAGTCCCACTACCCCCCACAGAAGTTGCCTCGTGATCTCGGCCCAATAGACCCACGAAGCGGCGTAATTGACGGCAAGCAACCCTGGAATTTGCTTCCATTCGCCGGCAAGCACAAGCCACGCAATGACGGATACGGTGCCGAGTTTGGCTGTGCTCTTGAGAAGGCCGACGAAGGTTTCCATACTAAACATCCGAGCAATGCCCGGAAACGGATTTAGTTTTCCCCAATTTGGCTCCAGTTTGTCCCACGAAAAGTTAAATTGCGTTTGCAGCATAGTGACGATGGTCCCGGCACTCGCGGCGATCACAAAAACTGGAAGTATTATCGTCAAAATGTCGACCCAAATTCCACTGAGATGGGAAATGATGTTTTGATCCGTCACACGGAAGTATTCAATGGATTGAAATGATCCGCTGAGAAGCTTCTGGCAACGTAGCGAGACTTGCGGTACGTACCAACCGAGACAGCTTGCGATGGCCGCAAGGCCAGCCACCTGGCTTAGGTCGTGACTTTGCGCAACGTTACCTTTTTCGCGGTAATCTTCGCGACGCTCGGTAGAGGCGTCTTCGGTCTTGTCATCATTATCAGGAGATTCGTCGCCCATAATGTCGAAACCCCCTTACTTAGCAAGCAGAGCGAAGGCAGTCATAATCTGCTCTTGGCTGGTTTTAAAATGATTCTCTAGCCACCCTGGTAGAAGCGGTAGCATGGCCATGTAAAGAAACAGTCCAACGAAAAAGTTGGCCGGAAAACTCATGACAAAAACATTCGCCTGTGGGACTGCCCGGTTAATTAGGCCTAGGGCAGCGGTCGAAAACAGAAGACCCACCAAAATTGGGGCTGCCAACTGGACCGCGCTTAGGAATATTCCCGACGAAGCCGTAAGCAGCATAGTTTGAAGGTTTCCGGTGGGCATCGCATGGCCAATTGGGATCATCGTGAACGAATCCCAAATTGATTTTATATAAATATGATGCATGTTCAGAGCTAGAAAAATTAAAATAATGAGCAGACGATGTAAAGCACTGAAACCGTTGGTTTGCTCAGCGCTGTCGGGCATAAAAATGCTGGCGGTGTTGAACCCCATCTGAATGCCGATCAGACTCGCTGCCATGACCAGGCCTTCAAAGGCCAATTTAGCGACGTAACCGAGTACCACACCGATCAACATTTCGCGAAACATCAGCATGCATAAGGAGGCAACGTCCTGCTGGGCAATAGCCACTCCGGCCGAGTAGCTTTTTGGTAATATCGGGTAAATCCCTGCGGTCAGAGCAAGGGATAGTAGAATTCTGACCCGCACCGGAACATTGGCCTCCCCAAAAAGTGGAAGAAGCGCAACAATGCAAGCAATTCTAAGGAACGTTGCAGTCGCGGTTAAAATGTCGAGCGTGTCAAAATCAAACACGTAAACAGACTCCTTTTTAGCGGGCAATTTCTGGAATTCTATCAAATATTCCTATGGTGTAATGAGTGATGGTTTCTAAGATCCACGGCCCCGTGACGGCAAGTGCAACGGTCATGATCAGGATTTTTGGAATGAATGAAAGGGTCTGCTCGTTAATTTGAGTTGCGGCCTGCAAAATCGATACAATGAGGCCGGTGATCAATATTGACACGAGTGCCGGAGCCGCAATCAAACAGGAGATCCAGATGGCTCCAAGTCCTAAGTCAATCACAGTTTGTTCGGTCATAGCTAAATTCCTAACTAAGAGTAGGTGTGGAAACTTTTTACCAAGGCACCAACGATTAAAGCCCAACCATCAACCAAAACGAAAAGCACCAATTTGAACGGAAGAGACACCACAGTAGGAGGCAGCATCATCATACCCATTGCCATAAGAATGGCGGAAACGACCATGTCGATAACCAAAAATGGTATGTATATGAGAAAGCCAATTTGGAACGCGGTTTTGAGTTCACTAATCATGAATGATGGAATCAAAACACTCATGGGAATGTCATTTTGAGTAGCGGGCTTCGGCATTTTGGAAAGGTTCATAAACAATCCAAGATCGGATTCCCGCGTTTCGGCCAGCATAAATTTTCTAATGGGTTTTGAAATTTCTTCCAAGGCTTGCTCCTGGGATATCGCATTTTGTGTGAGTGGTGTGATGACTCGGTCATTAATTGGACCCCATACCGGCGCCATCGTAAACATAGTCAAAAAAAGTGATAGTCCTAAAACAACTTGGTTTGGAGGCATCGTATTCGTTCCGATCGCTTGCTTTAGGAAGCTCAAGACAACTAGAATACGGGTGAAGGATGTCATCATAAGTAATATTGCGGGTGCAACACTCAGTATCGTCAATAGGCTAACGATTTTAATTGCCGGGACGACCGCAGTTGGGTCATCTGTCTGGGAAAGGTTCAACTGTAGCTTTGGCACACTTGTAGCTGCCAAAAGGTCGCCATATGAAATAGCGGCAGCGGCGAGGACGATGCTCGCTGAAGCGGCAAACATTATTTTTCGTGAGTTGCGCATTGTGTTTGTTTGCCTCGCCGAGTTGTCGCGGTTGAATTTGCGCCGGTTGATGTCTCTGCGATTTTTACCATCTCATTTTGCAGTCCCGACTTTGCATTGCCGGCTTGCAGGCTCGTCTTACCGTTTGCGCTTATTGTCACTAGTACGATCTATTTTTTGAAGTATCCTGCTAAGTCCCGACTCATCATCCCGGCGGGATGTTGCGAAGTCGATCTCTCAAAATTCGAGTAATGTCGTCATTTTTTTGGGACATAGGTGGATTCATGTTTTTCGCCCCGTCGTCACCCACTCCGACATTAATTCGGTTACCCGTCACGGACGTGGGTTTTGAGGTTGGGGCCTGCGTTCTGACTGTCGCGGCAGTCATCGGCCTGCGTTGTGGCGAGGATGGAGTAGGCTCGGCGGGAGATTTTAGGCGAATATCGGTATTAGCATTTGCGGACTCTAAGTGGCGCGCAAAATTATTTGTCGGAGCGTTAGTGGCTAACACGCTGAGGAGATTGATAGACTCGGGCCCAATACCGATTAAAATTTCTTGGTGTCCCACTTGAATTAAGGTGACCTTCTGTTTAGGACCAACGGCAATACTCGACAAAATTTTCAATGCTGTCGGCTGGGAGATGCCTCGAGCCGAAGAAAAGTTTCCGGCTTTTCTGCGTTTTGCCTTCACGACTTGGGACGCAATTAGAGCCAGCAATAGTATGGCAAAAAATGCCGCAGCCTTAGTCAGTTGGGCGCGAAGTTCTCCGGTTGCGGCCAGAGGTGCGTCTGGTGATTTTGCAGGATCCGTTGGGCTGCCGGCAATTAGATCTCCTGGGGCAGGTATATTTTTTTCAACTTGGGTTTTTGCGACAATTTCAGAGGCCGTTACATTGGCAGATTTTGCGGGTTGGGCAGAAATTAGCTGCTCAAGCTTTGTGTGGTCAATGGTAATAATGAGACGGTTGCCTAGGAGCTCCGCGGTTGTTGCTAGTTTAGCTTTGGCAGCGTCTTGGTTGATGAAAAAGCGCAGTGCGCCATCTTCGTTGGGCAGCTGAAAGGTCGCAATTTTTTTTAGGAACGGACCATTGCCGTCAATAAATTCGCCTGAGGCGGGAATCATCGTGTTTGCCATTTTGATTTGTAGAAAAGTGCCGTGTTCCTCGATGACGACGTCCTTCCATTCTGGCGTCTTGTTGAGGCGAGCGGTAACAATGGTTTGATCGCCCTCAACCTCTGTCGTGATTTGTCCTAAAGAGGTCATGACTCCCGACGGTGCCGTCGTCTTTTTGTCCGGCGAAGTAGGTAGGGCTCGGACGGCAGGCGCAACTTCGTTGACGGCGTTCGCCGCTGGTCTCCCGTCGTCATTGGATTGGGGGGCGGCCTTTAAGGCAACAGGCAGGACCTTTGTGGGGTTTCTATTCTGCGTAGCAGTTCGTTGCACGTCCAGGCTCTGCGTGGACACGTCGCTGGTCTCTGGAATAACCGTTGGTACGGCTGACTGTGGGCTTCGAACGGGCCCAGCTGCGTATGAAACACTTGCATATACCGCCGGCAACAATAGCGCCGAGGAGAGTATAGTTGACAGGACGCGTGACGTTGGATTGGTCGCCGGATTTTTGTAGTTCAGCATAGGGTAGCCTCCGAGCACAAGATTATTTTTTTGAAGTGTGAACCTTGCCATATATTGGCCGCAAATAGTTACCCAGCATCCTTGGCGGCCCCGCCGAAGTCGCCTAAACCAAACTGGCTAACAACGTCGGTCAATCTAACGCCAAATTTTTCGTTGACTACGACCACTTCACCCATTGCCACCAACTTGTCGTTGATTAGAATTTCCATGGGCTCGCCAGCAATTTTGTCCAATTCGATGACGGAACCTTGTCCGAGCTGCAACAAATCGTTGACCAGCATTTTTGTTCGGCCAAGCTCGACACTTACTTTAAGCGGCACGTCCAAAATCATCTTTAATTTAGAAAAATCGGTTTTCCCAATGCGACCGCCGCCTCCGCCACCACCACCCTCGTCTTTTGCCCCCTCGCCGGCACCGGCGCCGGCATCTGCGACGGCCTCGTCAAAATCACCGCCTAATCCAAAGTCCTCTGCACTTAATCCGCCGCCGTCTATAGTCATAATGTTGCTCCTTCTGTTTGTTTTAGTGACTGTCACTTTTATTTTTATTTTTAATGGCTAACTTTCGAATTTTGTCCCAGCACTACTTTCTCAACACGTTCACCCTGACCAAAATGGGATGCTTCACCCAAATACGTCCGTAATTTTGATCGCTCGATTGCCTTTAGACAGGCCCGGGATTCCTCTAAATTTTGGCAGGCCTTCGACGAGAATTTCCAGCGGTATGGTCGCATCACTGTTTAGCTGGATGATGTCGCCTGGTTCAAGTTCAAGGAGGTCTCGCACCGTTATGTCAGCAGATCCTAGACGCACGAGCATGTTGGCGGTTGTTCCCATGATTTGCTCTTTAATTCGGTTGATCCAAATAAAGTCGACTTCAAGCTGCTCGCTTTGAAATCCGACCGAAAGTTTAGATTTAATCGGCTCTAGTGTGGCATAAGGAATTACTATTTTTATGGTGCCGCTGACTTTTTCAAGCTCGACGTCAAACGTTGTCGCAATGACAACATCGCTAGGCGGCACTACGGCGACGAATTGTGGGTTAATTTCTGTTCGGCTGTAGCCAACTTTGAGCGGATAGACGGGCTCCCACGCTTTCTCGAGGTCGTCGATGGCGATTAACACGATGCGTCGTGCAATCTTAATTTCAATTTGGGTAAAATCTTTGCCCTCAATTTTTGTATATGGGACATCATTTCCGCCGAAAAAACTGTCGACAAGGGCATAAAGCAACTTCGACTCGATCACCATCACTGCCGCTCCACGTAGTGGATCAAGTCTCAATATATTAAGACAGGATGGTAACGGTAGTGAGTTCATAAATTCTGAAAATTTGAGTGGACCGGTTGAATTTACGGATATGTTCGCCATTTTTCTTAGTGAGTTGGAAAGGGTCATGCGAAAAAGTCGGATAAACCTATCGTGAATAATATCTAGAGTTGGCATTCGTCCGCGGATAATTCGGTCTTGGTTTGCAAGGTCGTACTGTACGACGCCCGCACCGGCAGCACCACCTTCACCACCAGGGGTGTCCATTTTGTTGTCTGACACTGCTGACAACAGCGCATCAACTTCATTTTGTGAGAGGACCTGATTCATTTTTGGCTCCGACACTGTTGGGGTCTTATTCAATTCTCTGGGTCATTCAATGATGGAATTCACTCGATGATGGAATTCACTCGATGATGGAATTCACTCGATCAAAATATCAGTTATGTAAATATTGTTAATTTTCTTGTCCAGATATTGATTAATCCGATTTTTTATTTCGAGTCGTAACTGATCCTTACCATCTGGACTTAGTAAATGTTCTCGCGTTTTGCGACTGATAATAGACACAATTGCGTCGCGCAGTTGGCTATCGCGCGCGGTTAATTCGGGGCGTTGTTCTTCGTTTGGAAATTCCAAACGAATTTCCATGCGGACATAGCGATTTTCCAACGGATTGCCGAGATTTAAATGAAATGGTTTAAGGTCATACATCACACCGATGCCAGAATATTTGCTCGGGTCGCCGGAGGCGGCACCATGTTCATCTTTCGGTGGTTCTCCCTCGTTGCCATCTTTAGCAGGTTTGCCGTGAGCATCTTTGGCAGGCGCACCGTGCGCGTCTTTTGCAGGCGCACCGTGCGCGTCTTTTGCAGCCGCACCGTGCGCGTCTTTTGCAGGCGCACCGTGCGCGTCTTTTGCTGGTTCTCCATGGGCTGAACCTGCTGCGCTGCCATTTGCCGAACCTGCTGCGCCGCCATTTGCCGAGCCTGCTGCGCCTGCTGCTGCTGGGACATCACTAGCAGGCTTGCTTGAGCCGCCCAGAATCTTCATCGCCGCAAACGCACCACCGCCAACGACGATGAGGCCGATGCCGGCAAACATTATTAGTTTCTTTTTCTTTGCTGCCGCCGCCTCTGCTTCCGGTGTGGCTGGCGCAGCCTCTGCTTTAGCGCCTTTTTTGTCGTCTTTTTTTTCTTCTTTTGCCATTTCTGACTCCAATTAACTTTTGACATCCCTGCCACAAGGTAGGTACACCGATTCAAGGGTTCTAATACAAGACTCGTGCCAGTTTTTTGCGGGTCATTTTTACCTACTGTGAGCTAGATGGAAAGAAATGTGATACTCTCGAACTATATTGGGGAATATAGGTTTTTTATGTTTCTGGTGTTTAGGCTTGTTTTACAAAAAGACAAGGCATGCGGTCGCATTTTTCGACAAATAGTCAACGCAAGGCGCCATGAATTTGACTAATACCGTCAAGCCCCTGGCGCTACTGAATGGAGTGTAAACGTCAATGAAAGTATTGGTGACAGGGGCCTGGATTTTTGCCTCGGCGGTCGTTGTGGGTGGCGTCGTCAAATCACAAGATGCGTCAGGAGAAACAGTAGCCCCTGCGCAGCAACAAGCAACTTGCAACTACGATGTTGATCTCGATTTTTTCTATTTAGCGGAGGCCTCCGGACTTTCCTCCGGGCGATCGGCTATCATGCCGGCTGAGGGGAAGCTCGCGGGTGCATCAGAGAGCAGCGCGGTGAGAACGCTCGGCCTTCGGAAATCGGCCTTCAATTTTCAGTGGAATTCTCCGCGAGGCGTTGGCCTTCAAGTATCACTGCGTCCAGATGCCCTCGGTGCAAGTGGTGGGCCGGTGATCAGGGAGTTAGATGTGCGTTCAGGTCGGGTGGTCGAGAAGATGCCGACGATTCATTTGTTGGATGAATACCGGCTTTCCATAAGCAAACCGTCAGCGCAAGTGTTTCTAGGCGTTGAATCTGCAGTCCTTGAGACCATTCGAGTCACGCCAGAGCTTGTGGGTTTTGGTCTTTGGATTCGCGGCCCAGAGAAGAGTTTCTCGGCAGGAATTTCGGCTCCTAACCTTGTAAATATCGGGGAGGCTAAGTCTGAGGATAGCTTGGGTTTTGGCGTTAGCCTATTAAGCGGTAGAGATGAACGCCATGATAGTCGAACCGAGGACCCGCTGGACTTTGGAGCATCTCCTAGTAAGCGAGACCCTTATTGGGGCGGAGCGGTGAAATTTGGCGCTCATGTCCTCAGTGGCTCAAAAGTGGTGGTGAGTACGGCCATGACAGAAGAAAAACGGGACGGAGCGACAGTCAGACTGCACTGGTACCAAGCAGGAGTGCGGCGAAGCCTTGTGCGGGCGTCCAAGCCTGGGCTACTTCTTGCCATGGAAATGCGGCAACTTCGCGAGACTTTTAAGCGTGAAAATTCGGAAATAAGTGACGTGACTTTGACTAGCGTGGGAATCACGTCTGCTATCATTCTCGATATAGAAAATTCAGTGTTGCTCGGCTTGTGGTCAGGCTCGGGCGAGATTCACCCGGAAGGCAGCGTTGCGAGATCTCTTCCCGTCAAAGGTGTTCAAGTAGAATTAGGATGGCTTTGGCATATTGAAGACCAGTTAGAATTGGCGGCGATTGCTTCTAGGGAATGGCGTCGCGATGGTCATGATGTTGGCGGAACCTCCGGAGCCTTCCCTCACGGTGATGGGATGCGGAGTGCACAAAGCCGAGTTGGGGTTCAAATTAGCTACAAATTGGGAGGACAAATTTAAAAACGCAAACCGTTGACCGATAAAACGGCAAATGTGCGGAATAAAGGTGCTTAAGGTCCAAAGTTTTAACGCATTTGACGTTTATCATAAATTACATGTTTAACATCATGAGTTTGTTTTGGTACAATTATTGTCTGACTTGATTGGGGAAATAAAATATGAAGAAACTTTTTCTTGTTTTCGCTGGCTCGTTTATCATGACCGCGTGTATGGATCAATATAATCCGCTTCCTTATTGGAAGCAGTTTACAACGGAGCGTCAGGTGACAAGCGAAAAGCATTTTGCTCTTACCGAGAAGGGTGAAGTGCCTCCGAGGGAGGTAAGCGGTGGCGACGTCGACCCAGCAACTGCAAAATTTAATTCGCTTTGTTCGGCATGTCACGGGGCTGAGGGCAACGCCGACTCTCCAGCTGTTGCTTCAATGAATCCAAAACCACGAAATTTCCATGACAAAACTTGGCAAGCGAAGGTGGATGATGCCCACATTGCGAAGGTGATTAAAGAGGGCGGAGCCGCCAATGGTTTGTCGGGTACTATGCCGCCTTGGGGCGCCGTGATTAGTGACGAAGATGTTAAAGCCCTGGTCGCGAAAATTCGTGCCTGGGGTAAGTAGTCGCTGCGCTCGGGAAACGTGCTTAAAAGACTTTAAAAGTGCTCAGATTCCCACAAGGAGCTGAGCACTTCTTGTTTGCGGATTAGCCGTGGAATTTTATTTTCAATCGCTATTTCTGCGGGGCGCACGCGAGTATTATAGTTGGAGGCCATGCTCATACCGTATGCCCCAACAGTCATTACGGCCAAAACATCTCCAGCGACAACCGTTGGTAAAGCAACATTTTCTCCTAACCAGCAAGACGTTTCGCAAACTGGACCAACGACATCGTAGGGTATGATCGGCCTATCAGAAAAACTTTCGAGGCTTTCGATGTGGTGGTAGGCATCATAGAGTGCGGGGCGAAGAAGTTCTGTCATGCCAGCATCGACAAGCGCAAACGATTTACTTTTCCCAGCTTTCACATCAATAATTCGCGTTAATAGAACGCCGCTATCGGCGACGATGGTGCGCCCCGGCTCAAGATGCAAATCGATGTCGGCATTTGGCAGGGAATTTTTTGCGGCATTAACCCAATCTAATAGGCTAGGAATAAGTAGCCATTCGTCGGGGCGATAGGCCACGCCTAGCCCGCCTCCCATATCGATATGGCTCAGGGGAGCACCCAATTGAAGGAGTGACGTCGCAAACATGCGCACTTGGATGGCTGCTTGTTTAATGACCTCAAGGTCGAGAATTTGGCTTCCAATATGGCAACTAACGCCACTCAAAACAAAATTTTTAGACGCCAATATTTTCTTTGCGAGAGTCATTGCCAGGATTGGGCTTAGTCCAAATTTGGTATCACCTAGGCCTGTATTAATTTTTGCGTGCGTTTGCCCGTCGACATCCGGGTTGATGCGAAGTGCAATATTTACTTTACCTGTTTGATTAGTGCTAGCGCCCTGGCACTTCATGACGTCAAGGAGGAGATCTATTTCGTGTGGGGATTCAATGTTAAAGCACCCGATGCCCGCCGTTACGCCTAACGTCATTTCATCTCGTGTTTTTGCGACACCTGAAAAAACAATATCTTTAGCCTTGATCCCAGCGACTAGAGACCGTTCAATTTCCCCACCGCTGACGACGTCCATTCCCAGCCCCTCGGAATGGATGAGTTTCAAAGCAGCGAGGTGGCTAAGGGCCTTTACGGCATAAAACGCCCGAGAACCCGATGAAACGGTTTGCAACGCTGCGGAGATCTCGCGTGCACGCTCCCTTATCCTGTCAAAATCATAGACATAGAGCGGAGTTCCATACTTTGTGGCAAGGCCTAGTAAGCTGACGCCTGAGAGACTTAGGCCCTTTTGATCTCTGGCAACGTGGGCGCCTGGAAATGTACTAATAGAGGGCATGATGAGGGCTCAAAGCTCGACTTTCTTCGTCACTTCGGGGCCGGAGTTGTTGGCTTGGTCCCATTCAAACGGCTTATTGGAACGCGGTGATAGACCCGGTAAGACAGCCTCGGCCCCCTCGGCAGTGGCAGAAACAGCAGTCGCAGGCCCGAGATCATTTGTTGAACGGCCCGTATCGGGAGCGGAGAGATTTCCAGTGCCAATTGCGGGAGGATTGCCGAGTCTAGAATCAAGTGAAGAATTAGGCGTAGAATCAAGTGTAGAATCAAGTTTTGGCGCTAGGGACGAGTCCAATTTAGACATTTCCAGGTTCATGAGAGACTTTAGGCGCGTCACCTCTTCGATTCGAAGAGAATTTTCGGCGTCGCGAAGCATGTGATCAAACGAGCTTTTAAACTCATTTGAGGCGCGGCGAAACTGCACATAATACCTTGCAGCTTGGCGCATCATTTCAGGAAGTTTACTCGGGCCGAATAAAATTAAGGCAATGACTCCGATGACGACTATTTCAAGAAATCCAACGCCCATTTGATAAAAGTCCCACTAGATTAATTCCAAGTACACGAAAAGTGTGGCACGATGTGAGTCTACCCTCAATTGGAGTGTCGCGTAAATGATTATTGTCACTGGTGGAGCAGGATTTATAGGTTCTGCACTTGTTTGGAAGCTTAATGAAAAGGGAATTACGGACATCGTCGTGGTGGACCGGATGGGCACTGCGTCGAAATGGCGAAATCTAGTAAAACGCCAAATTACCGACATCGTTCACAAAGACGAATTTTTTCAGTGGCTGGAAAAACTCCCCAACATAAAAAAAATAGAGGCCATTTTTCACATGGGCGCTAGTTCCTCCACGTCGGAAGTGAATATGGACTACCTGCTTGAAAATAACCTTCATTACTCTATGCGGCTCTGGGATTTTTGTGTGAAACATAAGATCCCATTTATTTACGCATCTTCGGCCGCAACGTACGGAGCCGGAGAGCAAGGCTATAAAGACGATCCAAAAAAGTGTGAAAAATTGCGGCCAATAAATCAATATGGATACAGTAAACAGCTTTTCGATGTTTGGGCGTCACGGCAGAAATTGACACCACCTTTTTGGACGGGATTAAAGTTTTTCAATGTTTATGGCCCACAAGAATATCACAAGGGCAGTCAGGCGAGCGTGATTTATCATGCATTTCCTCAGGTTAAGGATCGAGGAGTTCTCGAATTGTTTAAGAGCTACCGCGCCGAGTATGGGCACGGAGAACAAAAACGAGACTTCATTTATGTGAAGGATATTGTCGACGTTTTGTATCATCTATTTACTGCACGCGGACTTGCCGTGAGTGGAATTTTTAATTTAGGCACGGGAAAAGCGCGAACTTTCGCTGATTTAGGGCGTGCAGTATTTAAATCCCTTGGTAAAAAGAAAGAACGATTTGAGTGGATTGAAATGCCAGAGCGCCTGAAGGGTCAGTATCAATATTATACGGAAGCAACCTTAGAGGAACTTCGAAGTAGAACCGGCTATAAAGCCAAGATGACTTCGCTGGAAGATGGTGTTTTCGATTATGTGGGAAACTACCTCTCCAAGGAAGACCCGTATCTTTGATATGAAGGCCGTCCGAACAATTATCAGTTCTTTGTGGTTGGTGGCGTCACCTTCGGCCATGGCGTGTAGTGGCGTCACCTTCGAATTATCCGGATTTGGCCGCACAAACGAGAGTTGGGTTCGCGAATACCTTGAGCTTGACTCGGTTGGTACGGAGCCCTCGGCGGAGAAATTGGAATCGATCCGTCAAAAATTAATGACGACGGATATTTTCACTTCCGTGACGATCGCTCAAAAAATAAATGCAGATACTAGTTGTACCATTCTCCTCGAAGCGACAGAAAAACTCACGACAATCCCTGTTTTTCGAGGCGAGTACGGTGGCGGCACACCACTTGCCGTGTTAGGTGGTTACAGTTTTAATACTTTCGGACGACTCTTTGCCGTTGGGGGCGAAATTCGGCGGTACGGCAATATGGCACCCGGTGCGTTTTTATTTTTCAAATCACCGCGGGCCTGGAACGGTAGGGGGCGTTGGGGAGCAGAGCTGTGGTTAGACCGGAGAATTCGCCCATTTTTTGACGATGCAGGCCAAAGGTACGGGGACGCAAAAAGTGAGGCCTGGACCGCAAAAATGCAGTGGCTGTATCCGGTGGCTGAGGGTTGGCAGGCGGGTTTTCAGGCCCAGGCCCTCCGCGAACGCCCAACTGTATTTGAACTGGACGCTAACTACCAAGGCCCAGCAAAGACTGCGCCAAAGGATCTCTTTTTTGATTCAAAGGGAGGCGGCGGAGGAGTGCTAGGACCAATGTTGGCTCACGATGGACTTATGGTAGAGGGTCTTAATTTGAGTGGCCTAAAATTTACGTTGACGGCGGGGCGAACTCAAGCGGCAAATCGGCAAGGTCTATCGGCCGAAGGAGAGCTATTTGCCTTTGCGCGCCTGCCACAGGACGTCAATCTTGCATCTCGTATTTTTACCGCCAAATCTAATCAGAACTCCCTTGGCACCGTGTTTTATCTTGGAGGCTTTGATTCTATCCGTGGCCTTCCAGATGGATTGCATTATGGCAATTCTGCGGCCATCGGAAATTTTGAGGCACGAATCATTGCGGCTAAATTTAAATACGCCCACCTTCAACCGGCCCTTTTCTTGGATACTGGTTCAGCGTGGATGGAAGGGGAGAATCTAAGTCAAAACAGAGAAACTTCTTTTGGTGGCGGCCTTCGCATTTCTGTCCCGCAGGTTTTGCGTTTAATTCTGCGCGTCGATTATGGCTGGTCTGTGGGGCACACGAAATCAAGCGGCCTCAATATCGGCATAAACCAATTTTTCCAGCCGCAAAAATTAGTTTTCTAAGAGGGCTCACTGGATAATAGTTTTGGTCATTATCTGTGGCAATTACCGAGCTTTGATTTGGCTAAATTTTTGCGAGTAAACAACAACTCGGTCGAGGCACTACTTTGCTGAAGTGCAAAACTCGCGCCATCTTCAAGGGGATCTGACGACGAACTGGCCGTTAGCTCAATTGAGTTAGAGTCACTGAGGCTAACTTTGCCAAGGGCAATAAAGGTTCGCTCATTTCCCAGAATAGAACTCAGTTTAAAGTCTGCAGGTTCGGAGATGACGATGGTCGTCTTGCGTTGGCTTTGACCTAAACACATCCAAGTGCCCATGAACATACTGTGCCATCCTCCAGGACTTTCTGGACTCGGTCCCGCCTGCTTTTTGCTAAGTTTTAATTCGTAGGTAGTACTGGCAATGCGAAGACTTGAGCCCAAAAGTTCGTACGTAGGCTCAGCGACTTTTCCAGCGGACGCTATGCGTGAAATGGACGAACCCGAGACTCTCAGAATCAATGATTTGCCCTGAAACTCACTCCAGTACCCTTCCACTCGGGCACTTGCGTCCGCATCGAGCGTCATTGTGAATTGGCTATTTTCTCTAAACGAGGCTGTGAGACTTTGAGCCTCCCCAAGGGGCTTTCCTTCGTCGATTGCGCGGTAAATCCCGATCCATTCGCCCGTCATTTGCTCAAAAGGCGTCAGAGAAACAGGTGGGGGACTCCCGGCGGCCGGTTTACTTTTGTCGTCTTTAATTAACATTCCACAACTGCTCAGCACGACTAAGGCGGCAAACATTGCGGGCAGTAATGAGGGCAGTAATTTGGAAAAGTCTACTGCCGCCAACGTCGACCGGTCAGGATAGTTATTCTTGCGCATACGCATAGTCATCTCTCCAAATGAGGGGGCACGGTGTCTGTCGTCTATTCTTTTTGATTATACACGAGGATTCCGTAAAGTGACGATTTTAGGCCAAAAAAACACCTAATCTCGGGAGTTGGCCCTCTCGGTTAGGTATTTTTGGCAGCTCTATAGCATCCGTCAATGGGTCTGAGCATTCTCGATGGCTTGACTTTTAGGATTCATGTCCTTAAACGCCTTTCTAAGGTGTACCGGTAGATCTTTTTTCATGTCCACGCCGACGACCGTAGAAACACCACCCTCTTGCATCGTAACGCCGTAGAGGGAGTCTAAAACCTCCATGGTACGACGGTTGTGGGTAATGACCACGAACTGAAATTGAGCCGAGAGGGCCTCAAGAACGCGGTTGAAACGACCAACGTTCGCCTCATCGAGGGGGGCATCGACTTCGTCCAAGAAACAAAAGGGTGTAGGCTTGGTTTTAAGTAACGCAAAGATCAGAGAAATAGCTGTTAAAGCCTTTTCTCCGCCAGAGCACAAGGACATGCTCTTGCGAGTCTTGCCGGGTAGTCGAACCATTAATTCAACGCCGCCAGCCAGCGGGTCCTCTTTGTTGGTAAGCTCCAGGGAGGCTTCTCCGCCTGGGAATAGGACTGTGAAAAGCTCAGCAAAATTTTTGTTGATCACTTCGAAAATCACACTAAATTTATCTTTGCTCGTCAGATCTATTTCAGCGATGGCAGTATTTAACACCGCAATCGATGAATTAATCTCATCTCGTTGGCTGATGATAAATTGCTGGCGCTCCGTCAGCTCTTGATACTCTTTCATCGCCATTAAATTGACAGGCCCAACGTTTTCAATTTTGCTGCGAAGTTGCGAACATTGTCGTGCCGCTTTATCGAGGTTGAAGTCATCGTCTTTGATAAACGGTAAGCCGGCGAGGTCTAGTTGGTACTTTTCTAGGGTTTGTGTCAAATAGGATTCGATCCCAAGGCGAACCCGCTCAGCTTCGATATTTTTATCATTTAATACTTTTTGAAGTCGCGTTTGTCCCTCGCGGCATTCACGAAGTCGAGCATCGACGACCTTTAATTCTTCGTGGACTGCGGAATTTGCATCGCGTCGTTCATTAATTGTTTCTTGAAGTTCATCTCGTCGAATCAAAAGTCCTTCAATATCCGCTTCTGCACTTTTGTGTGCCACGCGGGAATCTTCAATTTCAAGATTCAGTCGCGACTGTTCTTCGTAACGTCGAGTGAGTTTGTTTTGTGCGAGCTCTAGCTGTGCGTGTGAAAGTTTTTGGTTGTCGCGAAATTGTACGGCCCGAGTCTCGGCGCGGGCGAGGTCGAGTTGCCGTTGCTGATTTTGGCGGGAGATTTCTTCGCGACGTTCGTCGATCGCAGCATATTCTTCTCGCAATTGGCGGGATTCTTCTTGAGCTACGCTGCGTTCTTTTTCGAGGGACTGTCTTGATTCGTATAAGGTTTCGAGTTCTTCAAGGTGTTGACGTTCTTGGTCGGTTAAGGCTTGTACTTGGTGGCGAGCTTGCTGGGTCAATTCCTGTTTATTTTCAGCGGTTTGACGAGCCGACTGAAGCTCCGCCATGACACCAAGGACCTCTTTATTTTGACCCTGCAATTTGGTATCGATCTCGCCAACAATCTGACGATTTTCGCTAATCCGCAATTCTAGTTCGTCAATGGACGACTGACTTTTTGCCAAGTTACGCTCTAAGTCCTTTAATTGTTTTGAGAGTACCTCCTGCTCGGCTTTTCTTGAGAGGATGCCTGCGGCAGCAAGGCCGGCAATGAAAAAAGTTCCCGTGCCGCCGTTCATGCTATGAATTAGTAGGCCTTGCGGGGTGAACACAATTAATCCTTCTGGAATGTTATCTAGCGTATTTCGATCAATTTGCAAAACTTGCATCAAGTACACCCGGCTAGCGAGTGCTTTTATTTCGGGGGCTGCCTTTGTCGTGTTGAGAAACGGGGCCATCGGCTCAGCGTCATATTTATCAGCCCAAGAATTAATTAGTCCAGCGTCGAGGACGTCCGATTGATTTAAAAGTAGGACCGGCATTCCACCCACATTGTGACGCTGACAAATACGGACAAGATCCGAGACGCGGTCAGGGTTCGTCATGACCAGTCGCTCACTCCAATTTTCAAAAGCAGTGAGGACTTTTTTGGGAAGGTCTTGAGCCGTCTCCCGAAAGGATATGTGGTGAGCAATGAGGCCTAGGGATACGTCGGACAAATCACCTTCTTTTTCCAATAACGTAGACCAGCTACCCGCAACATCCGTGGCACCCGCTACCAACTCCTCGAGAGAGGAAAGGCGGGCTTTAGTGCCATGGTATTGCTCTTTTCCTTGGTCTCGAATGACTTGAGCGTCTTTCATTTGAGCATAACTTTGAGCCAAGATGCCCTCGCGGTCATGCTTATCGCGAATTTCTTTGTCTAGGCCTTCTTGTTGACCAGATGCTTTTTCATTCCATTTACCGACGGCGGCAAGGGCTAGCAGAGCTTCCGACTCTAGCAAATCGATGCGTTGTGATTGCGAGGCGCGGCTAGCGCAAATCTTTTCCACTTCTCGGTTTATAGATTCATGGCGCAAGCGATTATTTTCCATTAGGCGGTCGACATGCTTAATTTCGTCGTCAAATTCAGCCACTCGCGACCGGAATACATTGGCAGATTCATCGACGGCGTCGACTTCGCTTTGAAAGTCTTCAATCATTTCACGCAAACTGGCGGCCTGATTTTCAGAGGCAGATAATTCACGCACACAACGCTCGACTTGCTCCTCAAGGGACTTAAGATGCTGATTTTCTTCCGACAGTTCTTGGCCAATGGCACTCAGGCGACCTTCATTGTTGGTTACGCGAGCCAGGCTGTTGACGATTAAAGACTCTGTGCGTGCGATACTTTCCCTTATGACGGTGAATTGCTCGCCGAGGACGGCCAACTCAGGGTCTGCTTCGGCAAGTATCTGTTGAAGCTCTTCGTTGCGAGCTTCCCAGGACGCGAGATTGGCTATGGTGTGAACTTCTTTATTTTGTTCATCTAGCATTTGCCCTTCGATGGCCGTGAGCTTGTCCTTAAAGAAATGGTAGTTATGGGCGAAAAGTTTCAGCTCGAGCTCGCGAAGCTCATCGGAGAGTTCCTTCCAGAGCTTCGCCTTCTCCACTTGACCTTCGAGGCTCGACTGCTGTTTTTCCACCTCTTTGAGTATGTCGTCGACGCGAGATAGATTGAGGCTTGTTTCTTCGAGCTTCTTTTGAGCCTCAATTTTCCGGTGTTTGTAGATCAGTGTTCCGGCAGCCTCCTCAAGAATTTCGCGGACGTCTTCTGGTTTTGCATTTAGAATTCGGTCGACTTGGCCCTGTTGAATCATCGAATAACTTCGGCCACCGAGTCCAGTTAAGGCGAAAAACTGGACAATATCTTTAAGGCGGCAGGCCCTGCGATTGATAAAATACTCGCGCTCACCGTCTGCGTATAAACGTCGACCTAACGTGATTTCAGCATCGTGCCGATATTCGGGCGGGCAGATGCCTGTGTTTTCGGTGTTGTCAAACGTCAAAGCGACTTCTGCAAGAGCAAGTGCCTTTCGTTTGTCGGAGCCTGCAAAAATAATATCAAGAGCTTTTTCGCCGCGTAGATTTTTAGCATTTTGTTCACCCATAACCCAGCGCACGGAGTCAATGACGTTGCTTTTTCCAGAGCCGTTCGGCCCAACGATTCCGGTAATACCCTTGTCAAAGGTAAGGACGACTTTATCGGCGAAGGACTTGAATCCATGAATGGTAAGACGCTTTAAGTGCATTCAATATTCTCCTGAAATGGCCAACATCACTAATGATAGGCCTGCGCTCGTTTTGGTGTTGCCCTTGAATGACAACAGATCTAGCGGTTCGGCCCTATTTTATTTGGCTCGTTTTTTCAATGATACCAACACCAGGCGTTACGTCCAACAAAATTAATGAATTCCCATAGAAGTTGCTCGCCATCGCCCTTCCAGAGGATGTTAGGGCAAGTTGGTTATAGGATTTAAGGCTGGAAACACTAGTGTTTTCAGTAAACCAGCGATTTTCGCCGATTATTTTTGCGGCAATTGAGAAAAATGGTTGTTTTGGCCAATTGACGAGATCTCTAAAATGGTTGACCACGAGTAAGGGTTTACCTTGGACGGTGGCAATTTCGAAGTCCCCTGGAAAGTGGCGACCCGAGGGATCCAACTCGCCTTTGAACCCGTATATTCGTTCAAAGGACAGGGTTTCCGCAGTGGTTAAGGTGGATGAGGTAAGGTCGCCAGTAATGCGCACTTTGATGATGCTGTTTGCGTGCAGAGATCCACCGTAATGGGGATCAGCAGAGCCGCGTTGGGATACGTAAAAAACGTCACCATCTGAGGGGTCTGATTTTGCTTCCCAGAAATTTGTGCGGTAGTAGTGCGTGGTTAGACTTGCAGCCGTTTCGGCGATGTCTGGCGTACCGTCAAAATTGGAAAGTCCGAAATAGATCCAGTGTAATTCAAAGGCCGAGCTGACTGGGGCGACCGGTTTGATTTCTACCCAATTGGCGTCATGGCTCTTTTGCAGGTCGTAAACGGCAAACTGGTACATTCCTCGCGAATTTTTATTGGTGCGAGAGCTCGAGGTTTTTTCTAGATCGTCGGGGATTTCGTTGGGGATCTCAGTCATAGTGCCTGATTTGGATGAAGCTTCTGGAGCTATGTTTGTTTGGTCGAGAGCGGAATCAAGAGCAGTGTCGTAATAGGATTTTGTGTCTTCTAGTTGTGCATCTCCCCAGGATTGACCTCCTAGGTTTGTTGGAAAGGCGATCAATAAGTCTCTAGCGGTATCCAGGTGAAGTGCCCTTCGCGGGCCAGGATAGCTGCGCACATGTTGTAGGGTGGACTCGGAAAGTGTGGGGGCTAAATCTCCCGCAAAAATATATCCGTTGGAGCATGATACGACCCAATAACGATACGACGCCTTCGCGATTGCGTTAATGGGATTACATTCACTCGGTATAAATGTTTTTGCGAGCACAGGAGCTTTCGGATCGGTAATATCAAATAGCATTACTTGTTGAGGCGAGGAATCGGATTGTGAAATGGTGACGATAAGCGTGTTGCCTGCGACGGTGAGGCTGCTCCCAAGGCGTGGAACAGGTATCGAGGTGACCTTTACGCCATCAATTGTCAAGACGAGGAGTGATCCTTGATTGTAGTCTCTTGGGAAATCACTATTGAGAGCATAAAAATATTGTTCGCTAGCATCCACCGCCACATCAATAGGACTGGAGACTTTGTCTCCTAGGATAGGAAAAATTTCCTTCTTTTTGCAGCCCGCAGCTCCAATGGTTAAAGCACCCGTAAAAGCGGCCGTTAGAGCGGCAGTTCGGGGAACAGCGAATGTCAAAAGCCAATTCATTGAACGCATAGTTGAAGCCCTCAAGGCAAGCGGGATGTTTAATAAAGTCGCAGCCGGTGATCATTGTGCCCCAAATGTACGAAAAAATAACCATTTTTTGTGAATTTCCATTAAAAACAGGCCATTGCGGACGGATGTCCTGACTGGCCAGGATATTTATAGGCAAACCTACGGTTTTTGTTGTAACCGTTGAAGTGACTGAGTTAAGACTGGTGCCAAGAGAATGCAATAGTAATTTTTATACACAATTTTTAGATGTAAGGAGGCTGAATATGGCAGGCTCACTCAACCGTGTGATGATAATCGGAAACTTGGGACAAGACCCCGAACTACGATACACCGCAAATCAAACACCAGTGGCGACTTTCAATGTGGCAACAACCGACTACAAGACAGGCGCCGACGGGCAGCGCCAAGAAACGACCGAGTGGCATCGCGTAGTTGTTTGGAGCAAGGTAGCAGAAAATTGCGCTAAATTTCTTGTGAAAGGCCGCACCGTTTTTGTCGAAGGCCGTCTACAGACTCGTTCTTGGGACGATAAGCAAAGCGGCCAGAAGCGTTACCAAACAGAAATCGTCGCACAGAATGTGCAGTTCCTTAGCTCTCCAGGCCAGCGTGACGGCACTCAGCCGACACAGTCTCCTAGCTATGGCGCTCGCGCAAACCCGACGCAATCGGCTCCTGGCTACGGAGCCTCTCCATCGATTCCGGAGTTTGACATTGGCACGCCCATGAGTTCATCTGGATCCATGGGTTACGGTGGACCTGAAACTTCTGGTCTAGATGATATTCCGTTTTGATGTTGGCGGCTGATTGCGGCCGCTGATTTAAGGCTGTGGATTTGTCTGTGGATTTGTCCGTGGAATATAAAGACGTCCTTCCGGTATATTCGGCAGGACGTTTTTTGATTTATAGATCGTAACGAAAGTAACATACGATCTATAGGTTGAGCCACTCACGTCGGCTTCCAGTTCACCTTGCACTATGTCATGGGAAAGATGGCAGCAGTCTGGGGATTCGGTGTGGCTTACTGGTTGCCTGCAGTCATGATGGTGCTAACTTTTGGCCTCTTGAAAACTCTCGAAAAGAAAAAGGTCCGATATCGTTCAGGTGGCTCCCGCGCAGCAGGGCGCCCCCTAATCTCCCCGATACTCCCAAGCATGCGGTGAATGCCTTACGATCAAGACTTGTAAACACAGGTTGGATGCCTTACGATCACAAAAAGTTTTATTTTTCCTGACTACAATAAGGGTGAAGGCATGACCGAGTGGAGAACAGAAGAGGTTAAATTAAAAGACGATCGTCCCGTAACGCTTCGAAATCTTAATGGCACCGACGCGCCGCTATTTGTCGGTTTTTTTTCGCAGGTCGCCGACGATAGTAACTACACTCTTCGCTATCCTGGAGAGCCAAACCCACCAGAAGCTAAGATTAGTGAGCGTTGGAATGCAGCGGCAGCGTCGAGAGATGAATTTTTGCTTGGCGCGTTTAATGAATCAGAACTTATCGGTCATCTGATGTTTGGAAAAGCCAGAGGAAACCATCCTTGGTGTAAGCACGTCGGTTATTTTGCTATGATGATTTTGAAACCCTATTGGGGGCAAGGACTAGGCCAAAAAATGCTGCAAACAATGTTTGCCTTTGCCGGCAGCGTTGACGTAACTAGAATCGAGGCTTCTGTTCGTGTCGATAACTCGCACGGTGTTAGACTTTATGAAAAATCTGGCTTTCTAATCGAGGGAACTCGTCGGTCTTCTTTTTTAATCAATGGCACTTATTACGATGAGCATATGATTGCTAAGCAGCTATAACTGCCGCGCTTAAATTTGTCTTCGGCGACTGATTTAGACGAAACTCGGCGATCCTCAACCAAGCCCAGGTACCAAAGGTCATAAGCCCGTACGCACTCCATGTTAACCATGGGTTGTCGAAGTAGCTTCCTAGCGATAAAACGGGCATTAAAACAAACCAGCACAAAACGATGTCGATGCGGCTAACCAGATTGAATTTGGCGCGATACTGCCAAATCGATTTGGATAAAGTATTTAGAAAACTAACGGGCAATTGAAACGCGAGGAAAATCGAATAGATTTTCCACCAACGCAGAGCTTCACCATCTAAATGATAAAGATTTTTACCGATCGGTTCTGCGAAAACCAAGATCGTGATGACGATAAGGCAACAAAGTGCAAATCCCCATAGTTTGACTGGCTTTAGTGTTTCGGCTGGATCTTTGATATTATTTTGACGAGCTAGGTAGATGCTTGATGCGCGCGTGGTCGCCAAAAAAGGCACAAAAATCAAATTTTCCAAAGCACATGCAACACCGAAAACACTAAGCTTCTCCATTGCTAAAGAGCCTAAGCCATAAAGAAAAAGCGAAACAAAGCCTGCCATTTGGCCAGAGCAAATCCGCGAAAATTCAGCGAGGACTTGTTTTAAAAAGCTACGCGACCATTCCCAATCTGGCGGATTGAAAAGATAAAAACCAAAATAGGATTTTCCAAGAAGAAGTAAGGTCCAACCCAAAGACAACCACGTGACAGCGAAAGTACTTATGTAAGAGCCTTTGAAACCAAGGTTGAAACCAAAAATGAGTATCCAGTTTAGGAGCGCGTTCAAAGTCACTGCAAGTAACGACCATTTAATTAATTCTTTGCCGCGACCAAGTCCGTGCAAAGCCATGGCCGCGCCAAACTGGATCAAACGACCCGGAATCGCAAGTGTCAACCAAAACGTTGCATCTTTTGCCAAGGCGAGGACTTCAACGTTGGTCGCCGTCATTTTAACAAGGAATGGATAAAGCAGAAGGCCAAGCAACACTAAAATCAAGCTGCAACTGGCGCAAAACCTTAGGCAGCGTTTTACTTCGAAGTCTAAATTCTTATCGTCGCGAAATCTGCCTAAATGCACCGAAATAACGGGCGCCATCGCAAAGCCAAAAATGGCATCCAAAAGCATGATGTTTGTTGGTATGACAAGGGCTGCGCGCGCGGCTACGCCTAAGGAAGAAAGCATCAAAATATCTGTTTGTTGAATCAAACGACCGCTGATAAACGTGAGAAGTATCGGAGTTAAAACCGAAAAAAATGCGCGCCAATTCATAATTTACCTCGCTTCTTTGGAACAAGGGGATTTGATCCATGTTCTTGTTAAATGCCTTTGACTTTCTTCAGAAATCGACGATCGGCCGTGGAGGATGCGGTGATTGTCTACAATCACAATCTCGCCTGGATTCATCCGGATGCTTTTCTTTGGTTGGCTATCAAAATAGTTACGCAAATTATCCAATGCGGACTGTTCTTCTGCTGAGTACCCCGGGCGCAACAGCCAAGGCGCAAAAAATACTTTGTAGTGCCCACCTACCCTCTCAAGGACCGCACTTGAAACGAAGGTCTCAGTATCTCGAATACGGCGGTGCAATTTTAAACCACAAAGAACCACCTGGTCTTCTTTTGAAAGGCGGAGTTCAAGATCTATGGTATCGATGAAATCCGTTGCGCCTTGGCCTTGATCTTGATCTGCGGTTACGCAATACCAAGCGATGACATCAACATCTGGACTGTCATTGTGTAAGCCAATAGGTTCGGCCTTGAAAACCAATTGTCGTTTACTTTTATCAAGGCGGACTTCAAGACGAGAAATCAGATAGCCCAAAGCCTTACAAACTTCATTATAGCCGCTTTGCGAGTAATTTCCTGTTAAATGGAAGTAGCCTTCCCTTGCCAGTGTGTCTAAGATTTCTTGATTCATAAAATCCATGCCCTTTTCAAATACCTATTGCTTGATGTGTCTAAAGCGTCGCGGCCGTGCAAAAGCCGATGATTATCGATAAAGATCATCTCGCCGGGGCGAAGGCGGATTTTGACCCTCGCTGTTTGCCTGAGCGCCGTTGTCAAATTCAAAAGTGCTGTGGTGCTTTTGTCTGATTCTTCAACGAGCCACGGTGCGAAATAAAAGCCTTGCCGTTCGCCTTCTCGTTTAAATAGGACCGGATGTTTAGAAACCACTCCATCGGTGCCTGGACATTTAACAAACGTTTCTTCCAAGAGGTGCAAATCGGATTCATTTAGTCTTTTCAAAGCTCGACGCGAATCGATGTATTGACTTTCGCCAGAATGCTCATCTTGTTCCACACAGAACCAACCGATATAGCGAGCGCGTGGATCGTCATTGTGAAATGGCACAGAGCTGGGAGTAGAAACCATGGAGTGGCTTTTCGCGTGTATTTTGACATCTGCTGTTGCAAATACAGTTCCGAGCACATTTGCGGTGGCAAGAAAGTCAGTATATTCGCAAGGATGTTTCATTTGAAAAAAACCGCGATCAGACAAAGCTTCACGTATTTCTATAGTTTTCATTGGGAAGCCTCCCGATATTTCCGGCAACGACTGCCAATATACTGGGGAGTGTATTTTTCAGAGTACTCTTCGTACCATTTGCTCAAAGTACCAGCTCCCAGATGATCATAGATAAATTCATATTGCGCGCGAAGATCCTCTCGTTTGCGCGCTTGAATGGCTTGGGGATCTTTAGCATATTCGGCTTTAGCTGCGAGGTTAGCGCTGGCCGTTTGTGGTTGATGATGAAGATAGGAGCCAAAGGCTCTATTGCAATACGCCGAGTATTCATTGGTGAAGAGGATAAAGGTATGCCACATCTCATCAACTATGATGAGATTTTTATCGATGGAAAGGCTTCTTGGCGCATTCTCATGAAGATCACGCGATTTTTCTCGCGCGAGCGCGCAAAGATAAATCCATTTTTTTGTTTCTTCAAAAATTTCCTGAGCTTCTTGATTCGTCAACTCATAGGAATCAAGAAAACTGCTTATAATGTCTGAGTTCTGATAAGATAGAGCTAAATATTTATCGCAGCGCATTTGAGAAAACTCCGGATAGAATGGAGGAGGGCCTGTTAGGCCCTCCTGTCATCCTTTTTAGTTGGATGTTGCGCCGCAGAAATCATTGGAATAACAAACCTTCTCGTCAATTTGTTCTTCTGCCTTAGCCAACATCGCTTCAATCAATTGTGCCTTACTCATTCTAATACTCCTTACGTCTCGTTGTTTTTTGTTTTCGAGCGCCACCAAAGCGACCGGACTTATCGACTGCAATGCAAGCCACGTGCTAGGTTCGAGTTTTTAAATTTTTAAGTATTATTAGTCATTTACGTTGGCGCGATCAATAAATGTGCGGGGCAGACTGGTATAGTTTTGATATTCTCTAGTATACTTTTGTATTCAAACGCTGGAAATTTAGTCACGAAGATTGGTTCAGGGTTCGGCTACAATGAAGAGTCATCAATCGTCAAAGGCTCTGAGGTTAGATAAGCAAAGTGGCCAGAAGCGATACCAAACAGAAATCGTCGCACAGAATGTGCAGTTCCTTAGCTCTCCAGGCCTGCGTGATGGCACTCAGCCGACACAGTCTCCTAGCTATGGCGCTCGCGCAAACCCGACGCAATCGTACGATCTATAGGTTGAGCCACTCACGTCGGCTTCCAGTTCACCTTACCCTGGCGGGTTGTTGCGAAGACTTCTTTTAGCGCTTTGAGGACCCCAGGGTCGAACTCCCCAGTGAGTCGGTGCATGGCGGCGACGATTCTTGATTGATCAATGGTCCCATTTTTTGACTCGTTTAAAACGTAACCGGCGAATCGGTCGGCAACGGCGACAATCGCAGCGAGAAGGTGAATGCCGGTTGGGTTTTCCTTCGACATTCGTCCAGCCTTTTGATTCGGAAAGCCTGTACCATTAAATTTCTCATGGTGCTGCATCATGATCAAGAAAACTTCCTCGGGTAAATTAATGCCCTTTACCTCTAGCATGTTTAAATGATCAGTCCCCGTACTCGGGTGATCCCTATAGACGTTCATTTCATCGGCAGTCATCTCTCGGTCTATAATCAGAGGCATATTGAGTAGCGCTAAGCCGATATCATGAAAAAAGCAGCCAAGGGAGAGCTTTTTCAAAACGATGTCTTTTAGGCCGAGCCGTTGACCGATCGAAACTGCGGTGATGGTGACCATCGCAACAAAATCAAACATGGCATTATCCTTACGGAGCAGGTCGATAAGCATATTCATGAGGTCAGGTTTGTCGGTCATGCGTTGCATCATGTCCATCGAAATTTGTTCTGCCGACGTTATAACTTGTTGATCAACATCAGCAGCGGTAAACCGTGATGCACACATAGTCAATTTATTAAATATTTCGGCTGCCTCGCGATTTGAGTCCTGCAAATTCTTGGTTCCAAGGTGCGCCAGCCGCTTTTTTTGGACGTGCGCATAGAATTTTTCTTTATCGGAAATACGCACATATATTTCCAAACCAACGTTAGCCCTTTTTAAGGCGGCGGATATATCTGCCGCGTTTTTTACATTTTCAGGGCCAGTAAATTTGGCGCCAATGTATTCCAAAAGATCATTGGTGCCCTTGAGCCAGATACCAAAATTGACTGTGGAGGGGTCGATTTGACCCAACATGTCGGGAAAGAATCGGAAAAAATCAGTGTCAACAGTAGACGCAGGAACTTTGGCACACTTTTCTAGAGAGGCTTTTGAAAACGTGTAGATTTTTTTTTGAACGCTTTGCTCGCGCACAACCGCTTCGACGGACTTGAACGTTACGGTGATCTTGGCAGCTAACGCGGCCCCGTCGATTGGCAAATTGACGAATTGAACGCGCGAAAATTTTCCGAGTGTCGAAACTAATGCCTCGTCAAACGCTTTAGAATAGATGAATACGGGAGTCTGCCGGTTCATTTTACCGATTCGAAGTGATTTTATGAAGTCTACGATTGTGAGTTTGGTAATTTCAGCGTTAGAAATTATCAGGTCGTATTTTATTTGATCCGTTTTGTGAGCGGCGTTTGAGCCATCCCAAGCTTCTGTGGCAGTATGATTTAGCTTGGTGAAAATGTTTATTAGTTCGACGCGCTGCGCTTGAAGGTGGTCGATGATAAGAATGTTAGCCATTTTAAAATTCCAATCATTCTTGTAATACGGACAACTCTTTTTTTTAAAGGAAGAGCGAGCGACACCTATTGCAAACAGGGATGTAAAAAAAATTCAAGAGGTCAAATTGTTAGAAATATAGAAACGTACCTTTGGTTTAAAATCTCATGCCGAGGCCGCCCCAAAGAGTGAAAAATATATCAAAACCGCCGGGCGTGCCCAAAACTAAATGGCTCCGAAGCTCGCCTTTGACGTTGAACTTAGATCCGAAGTGAATTTTTTGCCCGATACCACCGTCTAAGAAAACATTACTCTCTTTTAGTGGAGTAGGACGACCTTCTTTGCCGTAGTACGGGCCACCGGCCTCGCCTGGTGAGGTGCCTGGAGTGGGACCACTTGTATCCTTGTTAGGGAACGTGCCGCGACTCTCCTTGCCATTGCCTAGCGTGGTTTTAAGCGGATAGTAAGTGGACATTGCCAGACCACCGCCAACGGAAGCATAAATGTCAAAGCTCATTACCGAGGACAGCAATAGAATTTGTTTTCCATAAATAGGATTCCAGAGCGCGTTGGCTGAGAACAAATAATTATACTCCCTAATACTGACGTAGGCCGGCCCATAATTTGCCCGATTTTCTTGGGTCAAGACATCATCACCCGCATTGCATTCTGCTGAGACTAGGAAGTCAGGGTCGTTGTAGAAGTTTTCAATACAGTCGCGCTCGGGACGGTCCTTGTTTAAGGCGTACGACATCTCTAAGCCTAAACCCCAGGTCTCGCTCCAGAAATAATTAATTCCACCGTTGAATAAATAGGTCGATACATAGCTTTGATTTAGGATGACTCCGACGTTTGGGCCGTTTAGTTCTACGTGACCTTGTTTGGGGTAGAGCTTGTTCTTAATGACATCGTCACCTTCCGTGGCTTTCTTGTATCCGCCAACGCCTGCAAACAAATTTGGCGTCAATAAAGCAGATAAAACAAGTGCTGACAGAACTGAGGAGGCGAGCGACGAAAGAAGCAACGTCACACACGAGGGTCGCCGGCTCATAGCTGCCGACCGCAATTGGTTAAGCATCACGGAGTGTGTGTCACTTTTCACTATAAGGCCCCCTCACTTTACCGGTGATTCCACGCTATACCTAGACAGCGGATCCCGAGTGGCGGGGTCGCTTTTTAGGTTTTTGCCATGGCTACAAAGGTCTCTTCGATGCGGCGGAGACGTTGATTCGCGTTTTCTTTCATCGACTGTAAATCTTTTGTCGATGAGCCCTTTGCCGTCGGATCTTTGACCGAGATATAAAATTTTATCTTGGGTTCAGTTCCAGAAGGGCGAACGCTGACTTTTGTGCCATCTATTAAGATAAATTGTAGCACGTCACTCTTGGGGAACTCCAGTTTTTCCAAGACAATAAACTTGTGACCGGTAGGAGCCAAAATTTTCTGGGTCTCAAAGTCACGAAGCGTAGCCACGGCTATCCCGTCAATCGCCACTGGCGGATTTGTACGAAGACCGATCATCATGCTCTTGATCGCCTCTGCGCCAGCCTTGCCAGTCATGGTCATGGTGAACAGGGACTCTTGGTAGAGGCCGTGCTTCTGAAAAATCTGATCAAGAACTTGGGAGCAGGTTAGATTTAAGCTTTTGTAGTGTGCAACCATCTCTGCTGCTACACAGGCAGCACTAACCGCGTCCTTATCTCTCACAAACGAATCGGCGAGAAAGCCGTAGCTTTCCTCCCCCCCGCACACGTACTTGCGGTAGGGTTTTAGGCGGCCAGATTCGTACTCTTCAATCAGGCCACAAATCCACTTAAAGCCGGTCAGCGTTTCTTCGCACGTTGCGCCGTATTCAGCGGCGATATCAGCCTGAAGATCAGTGGTGACAACCGTTTTAATCACCAGTGGATTTTTTGGCATGAGGCCAGCATCACGGGTCGCAGATAAAAAGAAATCCACCAAGAGGCAACCAATTTGGTTGCCGTTAAAGAATGTGTAGTCATTACCCTCCCGCACCATGATTCCGATGCGGTCAGTATCAGGATCTGTGCCCATGACTAGGTCCGCTTGGTGTTTTTTGGCTAGTTCTAGTGCTAAGTGAAGGGCGTCTCGTTCTTCTGGATTCGGAAATTTCACCGTCGGAAACCGCCCATCAGGCTGGCTTTGCTCGGGGACGACCAATACGTTTTCAAATCCAAATCGCTTCAGCATTTCAGTCACAGGGTAGAGGCCACTTCCGTGAAGCGGCGTGTAGACAATACTAAAGTTAGATCTTCCTGTGCGGCGACGGCTAAGGGTCAACACACTCTTGAAATAGGCTTCGTCTAACTCAGCTCCGATTTCCTCAAAAAGGCGCTCTTTTATTGCCGTTTCAACGGGTAAAAAGCGGATGTCCTCATAGCGGCTAAGCTCGCTATATTTTGCAATGATGGCGCCGTCGTGTGGTGCTATGATTTGAGCACCCGTATCCCAGTAAACTTTGTAGCCGTTGTATGCGGCGGGGTTGTGACTTGCAGTCACGCAGATTCCTGCCACACATTGGAAATGCCGCACCATGAAGGATAGCATCGGCGTCGGGCGGAGTTCTTTGGTCATTAGAGCTTTGATGCCATGTGCCGCAAAGATTTCACCCGCGGCTATGGAAAATTCACGTGAATAATTTCTGGAGTCATAGCTTATAGCCACTTTCAAGTCGGGCCTAGAGCCATGAACTTCTCTAAGGTATAGGGCGAGGGCTGTTGTGGCCTTGCGTATATTATAAATGTTGATGCGATTTCTGCCGGCACCAATAATCCCGCGTAAGCCGCCGGTACCAAACTCCAAATCCCGGTAAAACCTTTCGGTGAGTTCCTTTACATTTTTCGTGTCAAGCAGCTCTTGAATTTCAGAGCGTGTTGACAAGTCAAATACCGGGTTGGTAGCCCAGTAAGTAGCGCGGTCTAAAATTGTTTGTTCCATAAATAGCGACACCTCCAGAGACGCAATCCGGTATAGAGCCACATAATGGGACAAATGAGCAAGACAGAATTTTGTAATTCTTCGGGCACGTTGAGCGGATGGTTGAGGATGGTCGACGACTGAGGCCGATATCAGGGTATCTAGGGACTGTTTAATAACCAGACCCCTTTCCTAGGCCAACTCGCTAAGATTATCGACCTAGCAGCGCAGGCCGTCATTCAAAATCTAACAAATTTCCAAATAGTTACAATAGTTACGGTCATTTAGGCGGTTTCCGTGCCGGGAATTGTTGGCCTAAAAACCAAATGCCTTGGTTTTGGAGCGAGGTTGCGGTAAAATTAAGAGAGTAATCTAAAATTAATCGCATGAAGCTATTTGAGAGCCTATGAGCAATCGATTCTCTTCAATAAATTCTGGTCAATCTGCTGTCAACTCTTCGCCCGGTGGCGACGGTGGTGCGTGGGACGGTGGATGGTATGTTTATGAGGACGGCGTTGTTATTGGCCCGTTATCTTCCGCAGCGACATTTACGCCCCAAAGATTGACAGCAACCGGTCAGGCCGGAATGGTTAGCCGTAAAGGTTTTACTCAATGGTATGCGATTCAAAGTTTTTCGGAAATATATTCGCTGGCTAATGGCATCACAAGTGCGCAAAATAATTTCGAATCTCAGAAAAAATCCGGGTCAAATCGGTTTCAGCCAGTAGCGAAAGTCATGGGGCCCCCTGAAGCCAAAAAACTGAAGTTAGCTCAAAATGATCTCTCAGCTAAAGCTAGCTTTGAATCAAGCGTCGCGGCGGCGGCGAATTCGAACAAAGAAAGTCAGACGCAACCTTCTGCCCCATGGTTAGATTTCGATCAGAAGTATTTGCGAGTATACAGCCGACTTCGTTTGGGGCGAATATCTAACGCAGCTGTTGCCGCGTTTGTATACACTCCTCTGACGATTGGCGGTTATTGGTGGGCGTGGATGGAGACGGCTAGCCAAGAGGTTAGCTGGCACCTCAACGGCGCAAGTAAAATGAATTTTGTGGTGCCGATGTGGACATGCCTCATCCCTGGTATGCACTTAATCGTTGCCTATTTATTGGCGCGAATGGTTCGACAAATGGAAATGCAGAATGGTTACAGGACTGTAAATCCCATTTTTGCCACTTTATTGGCGATTTTTCCGCCATTTTATATGTTTATGATACAGGCAGCTCTAAATAGACATTGGCGAAGCCATGTGTTGGATGCGTCAGTCTGAATATTGGCATGTCACTTCCCGATACAAAATTCACTAAATACTTTATCTAAAATATCTTCGTTCGAAATATCTCCGACCACCGACGACAAGGCTCTTGCCGCTTCAAGTAGTTCAAAGGCAAGCATTTCTGGACCGGCTTTTTGTTGAGCTTGATGCGTAAATTTGTCGACCGCAGATTGGGCCGCCAAAAGCGCCGACTGCTGCCGCTGTGACGTCAAGAAAGGGCGTTCTTCCAAACTCCCCGTATGCTCATCGACAATTTTTATGAGGGCGGCTTGGAGGTCTCCAACGCCGTCTCCCGTTTTGCAGCTTATGGGCATTAGCCCCGAGGCCCACGCAGGCTGTGATTGATCGGATTTGGTCAAAAGCGCGATGAGCGAAATATTTTTTAGTTGCTTAGCTTTCGCCTGAAGGGACGTCTTTAAGGTGGCCATGGCTTCGCGTTCCGACGACGACGAATCAGCAGAGTTTAGCAAGATGACGACGTCAGCCTCTTCAATTAATCGATTCGACAGCGAAACTCCCTCGCGTTCGATTTGATCGTTTGTTTCTCGAATGCCGGCGGTATCAACTAAACGCACAAGCCGGCCATCAAAAAGACAAGGTTCTTCAATGTAGTCTCTAGTGGTTCCAGGAGTGGCACTCACAATGGCGCGTTGTCTTCCGAGTAGTGTGTTGAGTAGAGTTGATTTTCCAGCGTTAGGCGCCCCTGCAAACACGACCATGAGGCCGCGACTTGCAACCTGCCCACTTTGAAACGTTGAGACTAGGGAAGTCAGTTGCTTTGACACATTACCTAATCTTGAGCGAACGTGGCTTAGGCCTACATGGTGTGTGTCTTCTTCGTCTGGAAAATCGATCATGGCTTCGAGGTAGGCCATGGCTCCGATAACTTCTTTTCTGAGGGAATCGATCTCTTCTTTAAGTTTGCCAGTATACAGCTGACGCCCCGCAAGCCATTGCTGTCTGGACTGCGCCTCGACAAGATCTTTAATACCTTCGGCGGCCGTTAGGTCAAGCTTACCATTTAACAAAGCTCGTTTAGTAAATTCTCCAGCCTGTGCCGGTCTGGCGCCGTGCGCATATAGCAGTCCCAATATTCTTTGAATAATATAAGGCCCACCGTGGCAAAAAAATTCAACCGTGTCCTGTCCAGTGTAAGAGTGTGGACCTTTGAAAAATACGACTACAAGTTCATCGACGGATTCCAGTGTGATTGGGTCTAGAAATACTTTCACACCTACGCGGCGTGCGGTGGGTTCAGAAATCCCACCTAAACAATGTTTAACAACGTCCCAGCAATCGAGGCCAGAAAGCCTAATAACGCCAACGGCCCCAGGTCCGGAGCCGCTAGCGAGAGCTGCAATAGGATGTTCGTCATTTGGGCGAAGCATCGTTCATCTCACTCAATTAGGTATTTGAGCTCTGGTCAGAGCCGTTAGCTTGATCGCTGTTACGGCCTCGAGAAACCAAGATCATCAGTTTGCGGCTTGGGCCGTTGCCAATAGATTTTGTGTAGACGCGAGAATCATTTTCTAGGGCCATATGAATGACCTTCCGGTCAGCCGCACTCTTGTAATCAAGAATACATTTTTGTCCAGTAGCGACGACTTCAGCGGCTTTTTCGAGGGCTATGCGAGCCAGCTCTACTTCGCGGCCTTTGCGGCTGCCTTGAGCGTCAATGAATATGCGGAAGGGCAGTTCTTGCTTGAGGTCACGAGGTTTTTTGCGAAGAATATGTTCGAGGCACTCAACAAATTTGGTGTTCGATTGAATAATCGACGCAATGGCAGCGTTGTCCACTTCAAGCATCATTTTGCCATCGGACATTGTGGAGGTAACGTTTACTGGCTCGCCAACAATCATGCCACATAGGTCGACACAGAATTTACGAATATCGTGCTCTAGTTGAGCTTGGACTTCTGGTGTCAACGGCTCTGCTGGTGGACGCTCTTCACGGGGGGCGCGCTCTTCAAAACGTGGACGCTCGGTGCGAGGGCCTCGGGCCGATTGCTGGCGAGCGCCGTCGTGGCCACCATCTCGATTATTATCCCGGCCATTATCTCGATTATTATCCCGGCCATTATCCCGGCCAGCGCTGCTAGCAGAGTTGTGACGCTCAGAATTCGATTTTTGTGACGCGGAACGCTCGCCGTCACGTCCACCATTGGCGCCCTTGCGACCACCGCGGTCGCGGCCGTGGACCGGTTTTTGCCAAGCTTCAATTTCTGCTTTTGCGCCAAGAAAAAAGCTTACGAGGCCTGGTTTTACTTCTTTAAGAACCTTGAATTCAAGGCCTTCCTTAGAGACGTTAAGTTTGACACAAGCAAGCGTGACGGCTTGCTCAACAGACTTTGCTTCGATCCTGATGGTCTTTTGCGTTGTGTACGATTCCATTTTCGATACTCCTGGTGGTTTACTGCATTCAGTAATTCTGTGGGTTGTTAATTAAGAGCGAATGGTTAAATATTCGCGAACTTCTTATTTAAAAAACGTTGCTGAGCAATCGACACGATTGTGTTGGTCAGCATGTAAAGCACAAGTCCCGACGGAAGGGAGATCATCATAACTCCAAAAATGAGCGGCATATATTGCATAACTTTTTCCTGGGTTTTATCAACTCCAGTCATGGGTGTAAGTTTTTGTTGGATAAACATGAATCCGGTCAAAATAATTGGCGTTACAAAGTAAGGGTCTTTTGCGGAAAGATCGATAATCCATCCAAAAAACGGAGCATGACGAAGGTCGATCGAACCTCCTAGGACTCGAAACAAGGCAAAGAATACGGGAATCGTTGGAAGGATCGGCAAACAACCTTTCATCGGATTAATTTTATTTTCTGACATGAACTTCATGATTTCCATTTGAGACTTTTGAGCATCACCCTTATAGCGCTCTTTTATAATGGCCATCTGTGGATTAAGTTTTTTCATTTTTGCGGCGCTGTGAGCTGCTTGCTTGGTTAGCGGAAAAAACAACACTTTAAGCAATAGGGTGAGTGCTATGATGGCAAGGCCGTAGTTGTGCGTTACTTTATAGAGGCCTTTAATCGACAAAAGTAAAGGATGCGCAATCATATCTAGCCAGCCGAGGCCGAGTGTCGTTTTGAGGTGAGGATTAAAGGCCGATAAATATTCGACCTCTTTTGGCCCCGACCAGACGTCGTAGGTCAAGGTGGCGGTGGCTAGGGGGGCGATGCTGCCAAAATCACTTGTGGCGGTCGTTGTGATTTCGCAAAGAGCGCCCTGCCCGCTGTCTGGCGTGAAGCCGGCAAATGCGGTGCGGTAAGAAGCACTTGCTTGGGGCAATAGTGCAAAGACAAAATAGTGAGTATCAAATCCGAAAAAATCTAATCTTTGATTTTTTGCGATGACCGTCAAGGCCTGATCTTTGCAGAAATCTTTGAGGTTAGTAAAGCTGTCGCTGCTATCAAACTGCGTCAAGAAGCGAGGCTCTTCTCCCGGTTGACCTGGCGCAAAAAATGATGTCGAAGCCGTGTTAGTATGAGCCCCAACTTGAGTCATGACGGTCGCCACAAGTGGTTGAGCGACTGCCGATTGATTGGAATAGGTAATGGCCAGTTTACCGCCGTAACCGGAGGCAGGCAAGGTCCACTGTTGATCGATTTTCCACGGGCCATCTACGCGAGAAAATTTTATGCCATCTGCCGTTCGCACTCCGGAAAAGGAAAGTGGACCTGTGCGGGTAGGTGGATTTTGTGCATAGGCTTGAACCGTTGCCGGTCTAGCAAACAGCTCGACGGGTGCGCTGTCAGAGGTGTTGACGTCCTTGTAGTTTTTAAGTTTGGCCGACGACAGGGAACCTAAATCTTGGCGAAAGGAAAACGTGACGTCTTGGGAATCTATGACGAGGTCACTGGCCGGCATTTGGGGTGCAACGACAGCTGTAACCGCGTTGGATTTTGCTGCGCTGTTGGGTGCAGTATTCGCGGCGTTGTTTACCGTCGAAGAATTATTCGCTAGCGAGCTGTCGGACGGTGAAGCGGCATTTGAATTTACGGGGGCCGCGGTATTTGTCGTATCAGCTGCCGTCGTTGGGCGTTGACCAAAGCCCGGGTACTTTCGAGTGAGGTATTGGTTCACGCCGAGATAAAAAACAACGCACAAAGCAATGGCAATGAACGAGCCTCTATTTGCTAATAAATCAGGATCTTTATTCATGGTAAATCAATTCCTCCTGGGTGCCAGGGCCCGCATTTTATCAGTCGCCTGGAAATTCTTTTTAAGGCTTTTGGCCAAGGATCTTGGTCTAAGCATTCGCTCGCATATTGAGAACACGAGGGGTAGAAGCGGCATTGGGCACCAAGAGCAGCAAGAAAGGGGGAGAACAACAGCTGGTACAGTCTAATCAATGCCTTCAAAACAAGGTGCGGTACAGAACGCTTATCAGCACACTTATCAGCACACTTATCAGCACATTTAGCAGTGCCCATCTCTAAACGAATCATGGGCAAGACTTGCTCGGTCCTGATAACTTCTTAAGTAGTCTGTCTGCACAATGCTTGAGAGAACCTTGAATGTCATCTTTGACTCGGCCTTCTTGGTTGACCAAAGACGGTCTTGCAATCACGACGAGGTTGCAACCGTTGAGAGGTTGCTGGGACACTAGCTCGTTTCTGAAATACTCGCGAACACAGCGCTTGACTCGATTACGCACCACCGAGTTCCCAACTTTCCGACTGACGATGAGTCCTAGTCGCGCAGGGCGATCAGCCGCAGGGGGTGAGGCTACCAAAACAAAATCGCGACACACAATCTTTACGCCCGTGCCATTCTGTTGAGAATCTAAAGTCGCATCAAAATCTCGTTTAGTCAGAAGACGTTGTGATTTTGAAATTCCGGGCATACACAACTTTCTTTAACTATAAACACGCTAAGGCATCTCATTTGGCGCAAAAAAACCAACACACTACATAAGCAGAAGTTACCTTCTACGGAAGTCGTGTAAGAAGAGTCTTAGTGATGGGACACTTGTCGAGCATTTAGAGCCTAATAAAAGCCTAAACAACCAGCAGGCCTCACCACCAACCGAAGATTACTTCTGGTAGATCGTTGGAGCGATTTTTTTGCGGCCTTTTGAGCGGCGAAGTGCAAGCACCGCGCGGCCAGCAGCAGATTTCATACGTTCACGGAATCCATGAACACGAATTCGGCGCTTATTGTGCGGTTGAAATGTACGTTTTGACATATCGAGAAAACTCCAGTTACTTAAAAGACGTGTTATTTCAGTATGTTAAAGATATCCACGTCGGTTGAACCAGGAATGTATCAGAGACCTCGGCGGGATGCAACCATCTGTTTGCTCCATCGGTCGAGAAATTTACCAGAGCTCTTGATCGGCGGCCAGATCCAAAGGCAGGCCAAACGGCGGGTCAGGCGGCATTAGGCTGTCCAGAAAGGCCTGGCACCTTCTGCGTCCTAGAGCTATTTTGCAAAAATTTTAATGATTTTATCATATTAATCTTGATTTCTAATCATAATTGTAATATAAATGGAAAATCTTAAACTTTTGTCAGCCGATCAAACTCCAGACCACCGGAGAATAAAATATGTCTTTGGGCCTAAATTTGACCTTCTCTATCTTATGCATGTTTGCGACAAGTCCCCACGCCTACGGCGCCTCACAAGTAGACACCCAGGCCGCCTACCTAAAACCAACGGTTATAGTTGGTGATCTGACGCCCAAGAGGTCCAAAACGAATGGTCCAGCCGCAGGCATCAAGGTCAGCTATGAGCGCGGTTGCGGCGAGACATTTCGCGGAATTTTAATCAAAGAAGAAATCAACGTCGTACAAGTTGGTGTCGTCGTGGAACGCTCAGCCAAACTGTGTTCGGCCCTGCCTACGAAGGAAGATCTCGTACTCCCCGTTTCTACTGACAAAGCGATAGATGTTTTTCCTGAGTCTGGTTCTGGCCGCTTAATACTCATTGAGGCTACGAATGTATCAATGGCCCAAGGGCACATTTTTGTATCTTATCAAAACACCTGCAAGCCTATGGCTGGCGTTCTCATCAGCCCAGTGTCAAATCATGGTACGATGGCCATGGGCATCAACCTGGTGCAGGAACTTTCTAGTCAATCTGTGGCGACCTCCCTACCCGCCTGCCAATTTGAAACAAAGCGTATTGCGCTATCGGCTGTTCACGCTCCTAGTCAAAGCGCACAACTTGTGAGCCGTCCCGGTGAAATGAAATCTTTGTATGCGTTAGGTTTAAAAGCACCGCGTAGTCTAAAGATATCAGGGGACGGCTCCCTTGCCATAACCTGGGACAAAACGTGTAAGGAAAAGGCTGTAGGAGCACTGTTCTCAGGACCTGGCGGCAGGGTTGTCGCCATTGTTTCGGTGTATTCACCTAACTCCAACTGCCGTTCATTAAGCCAGACCCAAGAGGTCTACACCGTCAAGGCTCTTAGTGTGCCAAGTGGTGTAAAATTAGAGGCGACGACTAGCGAGTCTGTTTTGCTTGCAGGCCAAAAGGCTAATTTTAAATTCAACTTGTTACCTATCAGCACCTTAAACTTAACGCGCCGAGGCGCTCCGTTCAGTATTAGCGCTAAGGTCCTGCCCACATGCTTAGACAACCTTGGTGTTGTGATGGGTGAAGACTCGGCCGGCAACATGGCGGCGGCGGTGATGGCTGCCAACCACGACAAAGTTTGTAGCATTGAAAAATTGCCAGTCACTTTATCCCTTCAAACCCCTTTGGTGGGTCCAACCGTGGGTCCGATGCCAAAAGTTTTTGGCCTCAGGGTTTTAGGAACCATGATCAACTAAGCATATACTTGCCCGACCACTTAAAATCTTAACTTCAAGCCTCAGATTTCGTCAAAAAAAAATAAGGATGGTACAATATTCCTATTTGAGCGGATTAAATTTCCCTTTAGGAGTTACCATCATGCTGACGTGGATAGAACTCAAGGCCGACCACGTGAAACACAATGTTCAGGTATTTTCTGCGCTCGCCGGTAAGGAGAAATTGGCTTTTGTGCTCAAGAGCAATGCCTACGGTCACGGCCTCAAAGAAATATATGAAGCATTAAAATCTGAAAACCCTGCTTGGTTAGCGGTCAACTACGTCGATGAAGGCGTCATGCTGCGCACCTTGGGATTTAAAGGACGACTGCTCGTGGTTGGGCCGTTTGTTCCTGAAGACATTTCTCAGGCCTTCAAAAATAAATTGGAAATGTTGGTGGGCCACAAAGAAGGGCTGAGCGCCTGGCTCAAAGGGGAGGTCAAACCTGAAATTCATATCGAATTTGACACGGGTATGGGGCGCCAAGGATTTCGTCCCGCCGAGGCCGACGATATTGCCGCTAGGCTTGAGAGTGATAAAAAATTAGTGCGAGGCGTGTGCATGCATTTTGCGAACGTCGAGGATGTCACCGAATTCGAATATGCAAATGTGCAGATGGCCAGATTTGACACTGTCTATAAAGTTTTTACTGGGCGCGGATTCAAGGTCATTGCACACGCCGCATCTTCGGCGGCAGCCCTTATTTTAGAGGGAAGTCGTTTTGATTTGATGCGAGTCGGCATTTCAACTTACGGATTTTGGCCGAGTCAAGCCACTAAAATTTCGTACAAACACTTGCACGGCGCCCTGATAGATTTGAAGCCTGTGCTGAGCTGGCGAACTCAAATTACGAGCACCAGTAATGTCCCTGCGGGTGAATACATCGGTTACGGGTGTACCTACAAAACTAGGCATGCCATGCGTATTGCTGTGCTGCCAGTGGGCTACTTTGAGGGTTATCCGCGGATAGCATCAGGCAGTGAAGCGTATGTACTTATTCACGGCGAACGCTGTCCGATTGTCGGCCGAATTTGCATGAACATGATGATGGTCGACATTACCGATATTTCCGGCAAGTCGAACGTTGGCGACACCGCAACCATGATCGGCGGTGACGGTAAAGAATACATAGCGGCGTCTGACGTGGCAGGATGGTCAGAGACCATTCACTATGAATTGGTCACCAGGCTCCACCCGTCGATAGAAAGAAAACTAATTTAAACAAGAATTTAATTGGGGGCTTGGCATGGAACTAATAGATTTGTTGCATTCTGAGGAGGTTCACGTCCAACAACTAGACCGATTGGTCAAGGAATCTCTCGACGAAGAAAAAATGCTGTCGATTCAGTTGCTCGAAATGGAGCGAGAGGAGAAACCAAGTTTTCACCAACGAGTGGCTGACGGCGCGGCAAGTTTCGGTGGGAGCTGGAAATTTATTATAATCTTCCTTAGCTTTATGTTTTTGTGGATCGGGTATAACACCGTAAAGTCTGCAGATCCAAGCTTTGATCCGTATCCATTCATTTTGCTAAATCTGATTTTATCGTGTATTGCAGCCCTCCAAGCTCCAGTCATAATGATGAGCCAAAATCGAAAAGAAGACAAAGACCGAATGCGATCTCGCTCGGACTACATGATAAACCTGAAGTCAGAGCTCGAAGTGCGCGGCCTGCATAGGAAAGTAGACCTCCTAATAAGCGAAGAAATGAAGACGCTATTTCTGGCCCAAGAAAAGCAAATTGAACTCCTGATGCAAATTCAAGAGCAACTTGGTCAATCAAATGGGGTCCGCAAGGGTCACTGAGCCTTCACAACGTGAACCAGAACTTATCGTCTTTGTTGTTTTCACCAACACGCTGTTATTTAGAAGAAATACGCTCTTATCTGGGAAAGCAACAAACCAAAGTATCTCGAACACGCGAAACTGGAATTTATTCTCCATCGCCCCTTTCTTGAGTTGGAGTGCTCCATCAACTACAATT
>CANJQY010000005.1 GCA_947476525.1 Oligoflexales bacterium | reverse complement strand
CATCCGTAAATACCATCGCCACCGCTGCCGTGATCATTTCCAACAGCTCCATGACGGTCAACCACAATATTTTACGCTCTTTCATCTTCATCATAAAATCTCGCTTTCATATCAAATCATGAGCTTGCCTCAACCTCCCCACACTCCTAAAGCATGGGCGAAGATAGGTTAAGAGCCTTGGCGGTCAAGCGATACCAATAAGATCGCCGGCGAAAAAAATTAACTGGCACTTCCGTCGAAATTGAAAAATCGTTCAAAAACATTGCCTCCATCTGCTGAGCAAAATCCTTATCTACGATCAAGGCCTGCGCCTCAAAATTAATATGCAATGAACGATTATCTAGGTTTGTCGTCCCCACAGACGACAACAAATCATCCACGAGAAAAGTTTTCGAATGGGTAAACACGCGTTTCCTACCGCCGTAATTATAGAATTTTGCACCCGCCCGCACCAAACGGTCCATGTAAATTTTGGATGCCATGTGAATGACTTTATTGTCGTTGCGCCCTGGGATCAAGCACCTAACGTCAACACCGCGAAGAACTGCGAGTTGAAGTGCCCGCTCCACAGGCTCATCTGGAATAAAATATGGATTGGCAATCCAAATGCGTTTTTTGGCATTATTAAACGCATCTAAGTGAATAATACCTGCAAAACTCGTCTCATCCGCAGGTCCAGTATTCACAACCGCAACACTAGCCGTTCCATTAAAAAATTCAGGCGTCCAATCAAGGGCGGGCACCTTTTCCGCCTCCCAATACCAATCTATGATAAAGTTCAATTGCGCTTCCAATACCGCAACGCCGGATATCTTCACATGTGTATCACGCCATGCACCAATTTTCTTGTACTTTCCGAGATAATCATCCCCGATATTTAATCCACCTATATGCGCACTCTTGCCGTCAACCACCACCAACTTCCGGTGATTTCGAAAGTTAATTTGGAGCCTACTTTTATGCTTAGATGTTTTGAATGCAAAAATATTCACACCATTCGTGGATAATCTTTTCACAAATTTTTTACTCAACTTCGACGACCCGATGTTATCATAAAGAAAATACACGGCGACACCCCGCTTGACCTGGGCTATCAATGCGTCCGCGAATTTGTTACCGATTTCGTCATCGCGAAAAATATAGAATTGAATCAAAATATATTTCGAGGCGCCAGCTATACTCTCAAGCATGCTCTTGTAGGTAGCCACGCCGTCGATCAGCAACTCCACCTTGTTACCCCGAGTAAATGGCGATTTCATCAAAGACGCCACAATCCCAAACAACGACTCTAAACCCGGAGGAACGTCCGCAGAATGACTGATGACCGTTTCCCGAAGTTGGACAAGCTCATTACTGATCTCATTGGCCGCAAGTCTGTGGGCCTCTACATAACCGTAGAATTTACTGCGACCGAAGATTAAAAAAAGTGGAAGTGCCAGCATCGGAAACGAAATCAGTCCAATGCACCACGCAGTAGCACCCTGTGGGGTGCGACTGCGGATAATCGCCGTAGGCAAACTGGCCAGTCCAAGTAAATAGACCACACCAACAGCAAAACCAATGCTTAAAATAGACGTAGAAATACCAAACCTCGAAATTAATATTTATCCAAGCAGTGCCCCAGAATACTCCCTATTTTTTGTCAGCCGTCAAAGATTTATACTTGGAACAAAACCGTTCAAACTCGGAAGGTGGCGGCACCATAAATCTTAGCATTTTCTCAGTTACCGGATGCCTGAAACCGAGAACTTCTGCATGCAATGCCAGGCGGCGATGAGGCCACGAACGGTGCCTTGCCGTTTCTACCTCATACCGCTGGTCGCCGAGGATAGGATGGCCCTGCTCGGCAAAATGAACCCGAATTTGATTTCGACGGCCAGTTTCGAGCGTGACACGAACCAAAGTGGCATCACTAAACGACTGCACGACCGAGTAATGAGTGATCGCCAGCTTTCCACCCTCCCCTTCAGTCACAGAGCGTTGATTTAGGTCTTTATCCGTCGCCAAAAAACTCTCCATCGTTCCGGAAGACTGCTTCAATTTCCCAGAAACAATGGCCACGTATACACGCTCCGGCTTGCGATCTGCAAACTGGTCTTTGATCTGAAAGCCAACTTTCGCGGTCTTCGCAAACACAAGAAGTCCTGACGTATCCCGGTCTAAACGATGAATAATCGCCACGTCGGGGCCGCGTGGTTGCCGCCGATTGACGTAGGATTTGACCGCATCAACAAGTGTGTTTGTCTCCTGAGCATTGGTCGGGACGGTCAGGTAACCAGCCTGTTTGTTCACGACTATCAGGTGTTCGTCTTCAAAAATGACATCAAAAATACTGCTTTTATGTGCCCGAGGCTTTTCCTTGTACCTCGTTTTTGGATCATACTTTAAAACCACGTGTGCCCCTGCGAGCACTAGGTAGCCGATATCATCGCACAGCATCCCGTCAATACTCACGCAGTCGTGATCAAACATTCCACGAATGACCGAACGCGAGAGACTCGTTTCGCGTTGCACTAATAAATCAGCGCGCATTTCAGGGCTGCCTTGCGGTATTTTGATGACTTTAGTGATATTACCCAAGGGTCTCTCCAAACGAATTATCCAGACGAATTATCCAGACGAATTATCCAAACAAGCTATGCAAACGGCCTATTTCCACCGTCGATAATTCCACGACCACTGCTCTGGAAACATCTTTATCATTCGGGACATATCGTCAGCCATTAGCTGGGCGACCTTCAATTGGTCGACAACTCCATGCCCGGCACTTAAAATTTCACTAACATATATACGATACTGACATCGACCAGTTCGGGCGAGGTAAATCCCACATACAGGTAGATTTTTTTGCACCGCCATAAACACGGGGCCACGGGCTATGTGGCTATCCGGAACACCCAGGAACACACAAGGGTGACCACTTTTCCTATTTTTCGGACGTTGATCCATAATGAAGCCCAAAACCCCCTGAGAATCAGTTACGTTTTGCATGTTTTGAAAAAGATTTGGCGAGTCCGTCCACAGGACCTTTGCACCCATTTTTTCGCGAATTTCATTGAGGATTTGAGTGAGCCATTTTGATTGGCTTGGTTTGGCAAGTCCATAGAAAGGACGTGCCAGCGCTTTTGACACCTCACGTCCAAGCAACTCCCATGATCCAACATGGGCTGAAATCAAAATGATGCCGGAGTTCTCACACGCTGCATTTAGAATTTTCTTTGCCTCATCCGCCCCTGAAATTTCAATGGCAGATGGCCAAAATATTCCTTTAATGGTTTCGAGCATCAGCAATAGTTGCGTCAAAATATTTTGACGCACGAAATTTTTTGAAAACTCTGAATGCGTAGGTAACCCATACACCTTTGCCACGTTAAATTGAATCTGTCGGCGTTCACGCCCCGCAAATGGATAGGAACTGACATAGAGTAGGCATGCCACAAAACCGAGGCAGCTTGCAGGGATGGCCGCGATGACGGCAAGAAATCTCATTGACACCCACCCCCGCGGCCCCGTGGCATTTGATTTAGAACGTTTTTTGCTGCGTCAATTGAATCTGCGCCAATTTAATCTGCGCTTTTGCGTAATACTCGTTAGCTTTAAAAGACGAACGAACCAAAGGCGCACTCGCTACCGCGACAAAACCAATGGACTCCGCAAATTGGCCCAAACGCTCAAATTCATCTGGGTGAGCAAAACGTTTTATCGATAAATGTTTATTCGTTGGACGCATGTACTGGCCCATATTAACAAATTCAACGCCGGCTTCCCTAAGGTCTCCGAGACTTTTTTGAACCTCAGTCTCTTCCTCCCCTAGCCCTAGCATGATGGCACTCTTCGTGAAAACTCGATACTCCGCCAACTCGCGCACTCGCTTCAGAGATTTCAACGACTGTCGATAATTGGCCCGAGCATCTCGCACTCGCGGAGAAAGGCGTTCAATGGTCTCGATATTGTGGGCATAGACGTCTGGTTTTTCTGCCAAGATCGTTTTGAGTGCTTCGTCACTTCCCTTGAAATCTCCAGCAAGAAGCTCAATGATGATTCCGGGATTTAATTCTTTCACCGCACGAACCACCAACCCTACATGGGCGGCCCCACCATCTGGCAAATCATCACGATCAACCATGGTAATCACCACGTACTTAAGCTTCATCAACGCAGCACTCTCCGCCACTTGCCGAGGCTCATCATGGTCGAGCCAACCATTGGGATCGCCTGTTTTGACGTTACAAAAACGGCAGCCCCTCGTACAGACGTCCCCAAGCACCATAAAGGTGGCCGTATTGGTATTCCAACATTGCCCTATATTTGGGCACTTCGCCGATTCGCAAACCGTGTGTAATTTCCTCTCGCGAAGGTCCCGTTTGATATTAAAATAGGTCTCTCCGGTAGGAATTGGCGTTTTAAGCCATGCAGGCTTGCCAATATGCAGTGTACGACTTTGCTCAACAGGACTGTCGGCTGCCTGTGGGACGGCTGGTATGCCCGAAGACTTGTCGATAGAATTGTCCTTAGAATTGCTTGACGAAATATTGACGGGATTCATGCTCGATCTTTCGTATTTAAATGAAATTCGGGTACAATTGAGCTACCATTGTACCATTCTGCGGCGACCTCGTATACGTCCTATTTGTTTGGAATACTGTCATGAAATCTGATCCATTTTACGCCTTCGTGGCCACGGTTCTAAAACTTGGGCGCACCCCAAAAGGGTACGTTCGTTCGGGGCGCCGCGCGGATGCTATTTTTAAGACAATCTTCAAAGGTGTAAAGCCCACCATCCTAGAAATTTGGGAAATTTACACTCAGCACCGTGACGACCTAACCAGAAAACTGGTAACGACCAAGGAATCGGTTGTCGCCTACCTCCTTGGCTTTCACTTAACAAATATGGCACGTGCCTCTGTCCTTTTTGAGAGGTCCGATGCCCGGCATGGTTGGAAAAAATTGCTAAAAGGCAAAAAAGTTCGCGTCTACGATATTGGTTGTGGCACGGGTGCCATGACCTTGGCGTTAGGCATCCACGACGCGGAATACTTTATGATTGATGGCAGCAATCCCTTGTTAGAGGCCGCCGCGATGCTCGCTGAGGAGATGGACCTAAAAGTAAAAACCACTCGCCGTGTCATAGAAGACTTAGATCCCAAACAATTTGCGACCCGCGAAGGTGAAGATACCGTTCACATTTATTTGTTTGGTTACGTTTGGAATGAATTGACACGAAACAATACGGCACGCCGCAAGCTTACCACCTTATTGAGTAATCATATTAAACGCAAAGAAAAATGTTTAGTGTTTATTGCGGAGCCTGCCCTAGAACAAATGGCTCGCTCAACCATGGAACTACGAGACGTCCTGTGCGCCGCAGGCTACGTCGCCCTTTACCCGTGCCCACACAGCAACCATTGCCCCATGCTGGATCGTCCCAAGGACTGGTGCTACAGCGAAGGCGAATGGGATCAGCCACCTCTGGCAAAGTGGATTGACGAACAACTTGAAATGACGCGTTCTCGACATGCGGGTTCATTGTTTGCCTTTAGTTCACCAGAGGTGGGCTTAACCTCCGACGCCGCACGAATTGTCGTCGGACGCCCGGTACGCGACGAAGGCAAAGAGCGCTATAAGGGATTTTTTGACTATTTAGTTTGCGACGAGGATGGCATTACGAAGCAGACCCCGCTGGCCCCCCTTCAAGTCACGGCAAGAGGCATGATCCTGGACGAGAAGGTCAACGCAAGCCAACCACCCGTCAAAAGGGCCTCTGGGAAAAAACTCGACCCACCTACGAAAGGCCCTGGAGGTGCGAAAAGCGAAATTCGACGCGCACCGCACACTTCGGCCGAAAGAAAAGGCGTAAAAAAATAACCCACTTCAGCTCATCCATGTGACGATCCATCCTCGAGTCATTATTTCTCGCCACGAACTGCTTTCGTTGACCTTAAGTCAATGGTCCATTTTCGACCTGTAACCATGACCTCGACCTTCTGTGAAAATAATGGCGTAGGATCAAAATTGATATTGTTCGCATTCTGCTCGTCGTATAACAAATCATCGCCATCGTAAATTTTCAGGCTTACGTAACGAGAGCGTCCTTCGGTACGAATTCCGCGAATAAATTTGTTCATGACGATTGGCATGGATATCATGCCAAGAAAATTCTCTTGCCTTTTTTCATTTGTCCACAACTTCACGTCCTCGCCGCCCGCATCATAGTAAGGGGCATAGAAGAGAAAACCAGGAGTTTTCCCCATATCCTGCACGAGCGCAATTGGCGCCGTAATCTGTGCACGGCCAGTACTCCTAGCTTGCACCGCACTCGCCAAGCGTTTCTCTTCAAACGCTAAATCCATTCCGACGGCCTTCTCGTTACCCGCTAGTGGCACGATAAAAACGATTGGCAAATATTCGTTGATTAGATGCTCTGGGTGAATGTTAAAATCTGGCCGAGTCACCCGCTGCTCAGCGACAAATTTTCCAATCTCTCGCTTCCTAACACTAAAAACGACAGACACACCATTGATTCCAGGGTACTTGGCCAAAAGATCCTGGGCCGTTGCAAATTTTTTCCAATCGTCAGACCCTAGTTTATTGCCACGCGCATGAATAAATGCCACCCCCGCCCATAGCCCATCTTCGTAGTTTCCTATTCGTTCCAGTATGCTCCTTACCAACGCCGATGATTCTCTCTCAAATAAATGGCGCCGTTGCTCTTTTCGGCTGTACCAATAAAATCCTAATGCACCAATAACAATCAGCGCCAACAAGGACGTGATGGCAGCACTCCCCTTGTGCCCGCCGAGAAATGGCCTCCCGCCCGGGCGCCCATCCACCCCAAAATTCTGCTGAAGTGGCTTTTCTATTGATTTCAATGGATCCATCACTCTAAATCCTTCCAAAATAATCTGGATAATCCTAAAACAATTCCCAACAAACCCAACCCCAACAAACCCAGTCCCAACACATTCCGATCAACTGGCATCTCCCTTATTTATAGCCACTTCATCCTGAGAATCGATGACTAATCTCAGTACTCTTTCAACATCGTCGCGACGAATCGGCTTTGGGACGAACTCTAGTAGACCACTAAGCACCGCCCGCTCTCGATCTTCGACAAAAATATTGGCCGTCATTGCCGCCATGATAGGCCGTTTACGCTTCGATTCTTGATAAATCTCAAGTATCTTTTTTGCTGCAGTTAATCCATCCATGACCGGCATCTGCAAATCCATAAACACCACATCATAGGTTTCCGCAGAAAGCTTCTCGACCGCCATGGCCCCGTTTTCAACCAGATCAATGGTGGCTCCTATTTTTCTAAAAATCGCAGCCGCCACCTTTTGATTGACGATATTGTCTTCAGCCACAAGCACTTTCAGTGCTTTCAAGCGCATTGGATCTAGGCGACTAGTCGCCGCTACGGTCGTTACGGCCGAGTCCTCGCGGCCTTTTTTCAAGGGAATCGAAACCAAAAATTTAGAACCCCGACCAACAATGCTTTCCACATTGACTTCTCCGCCCATCATTTCCAAAAGCGATTTTACAATCGACAAACCTAATCCAGTGCCCCCAAATTTCCTAGTTACAGACTCGTCAGCTTGTGAAAAGGGCAGGAAAAGATTCCTCAATTGAGCCTCTGTCATACCAATGCCTTGGTCCTCTATTTCAGAATTCAAGACCACCCATCCTTCAGAATTCAAGTCCAAATTGATGCGCCACGTCACAGTTCCGATGGACGTAAATTTTAAGGCGTTACTGAGCAAATTGAGAAAAATCTGCTTAATTCGCACCACATCCCCAATCACCCAAACGGCATCATCATCGATCTTCAGGTCCACTTTTAGTTCGACTTTTTTGGCACGAAATTGTCGATCAAACATCAATGTCGTGGACTGGGCCATGGCTGCAAGGGAAAAATTAATCTGCTCTAATGTCATTTTCCCAGACTCAATTTTTGAGACGTCCAATATATCATTGATGACCGCCAACAAGGCATGACCACTTTCAACCATCATGCCTGTCATTTCCTTTTGCTCGGGGCTTAGCACCCCTTCGTCAAGGGTCTGGGCGAAACCAATGATTCCATTCAACGGTGTACGAATTTCGTGACTCATGTTGGCTAAAAACTGACTTTTAGCCAAATTTGCCGACTGTGCAGCCTCCCGCGCCAAGCCAGCTTCGATGCTGCCAGCTAGCAATTTTTGCTGAGTTGACTCAATTATTCCTGCAGTCAACCACAATCCGTGGGCTAACTCACCCAACTCATCAGGATACGAAGTTAGTGATTCTAAGTCGTCATACTTGCCCTTCTGGATGCCTAAAAGTCCCTTTAACATCCCTGTAACCGGAGTAGTAATGGACTCTGCCACTATTTTTGCACGCCAGGCTCCAATTCTAACGACCAATCCTAAAAACAATACGATTCCCACAAAAAATTGCAGTACCGGCATCCAAAAATACGAGCTAGGAGTGTCTACTAGAATTAGCCACGAGTTGCCTATGTATCTCTTATCACCTCCACTTCGAACACCAGTCGTTAAACCGGAGAAAGAATAATTTTTCATGACACCTCCCGCATGCAATTCAAGGTAGTCATCGGAAAGTGCTATATTGGACTTATCGCCTGATGTCGTCGAAATGACTGTGCCGCTTCGATTCACCACTTTTATCTGATTTACGTTAATGGAATTAACGGGGCCCCATTGCAACTCATCAGGTATGATCGCGCTTTCAAGTGTATCGCTAGAAATCCTCGTGACCACGAAACGTTGATACACCGGCCCCTGACCAACTCCTGCGACAACAACAATATTGACCAGGCCGTTGCCTGACTGCAACGCCTCAAAGGCGACCTGGCCATTTTGCCAACCTTTTGGCAGTGGATCGACATAAGGATAGAAAATTCCAAAATAATTTGCATCGGCAAGCACTGTCCCTGACCTAGAAATCACCGATAGACCAGAATAGACGCCGTAGGCATTTCGGTGACTAATCAAGATCTGATTCATCGCATCAATATTCCAATGATCGCCAGCAATCACAGTCGTCTTGGCTAGGGTGTCGGCATCACCCATACGTTCAACGATAAACCTGTCTATATTATTGTGAATGCCCTTGGCGATGGATACAGCATTCACTTCGGCATCACTTTTTGATTTCAGAACTAAATAGGTCATGCCAATCAGACCCAGCACCGACGACACAACGACGATGGGGACCATGATGGAATTAACTATTTTGTTCCGAATACTCAAAATCAAACCCTCAGTTAAAAACGAGCCGCAATCTCAGCAGAAATCGTTGGATCAAAAATAAAATCATAATCAGGCTCGACGAATAGTTGACCTGATTTTTTTAAGGCCGAAAACACAAACGTGGCAATGCTACGTAGAGCTAGATCACCGGACGCGTGAGAATCAATCACGGCAAACTGATCGGCTGCACTCTTGTGAATAACACCTGGGTAGGAATCGATAATTTCCTCTGGCTTTTTTTGGTGAAATGCGGCCACCAACCGCACACACTCATCGGCGGGCTTAGTCCACGCCTCGAGATTGACTCGGCCGAGAACTTTAGCAAACGTTACAACATCGTCATGTCTATCTTGCATCAGGCGGGCATTGTAGCCATAAAGGTCCATGACCGCCCCTGGCACATCCGCTGCAGATCCAATCATGCGAAATCCAGCTTTTATGGCCTCGGCCTTGGTAGGATCCCACGTATGGCCTGCATCAATCGTCCCCGCAGCAAGCTCCTTTGCCACATCTGACGCGGCTACGTCTTTAAATGTGACGTCGGAATCACTGAGACCAATTTTTTTCAAAAACTGCAGGACAAACATGTGACTAAACGAATTGACGTGTTCGATGCTGATGATTTTTCCGCGCAAGTCCTGTGGAGTTTTGATTTCTGCTCGCCCAACAATCGCGTCACTTTCGCCACTTTGATCTGCGACATAAAACACACGCACAATCTTTCGTGATGCGTTCATCTGTAGGAGGTCGCCTAAGGTCAGACCGACAATGTCAACATCACCTTTCGCCACCGCGGCATTGGACGCCGAATTGTCCTTATAAACTTGAATAGATACATCTAAGCCCTCTTTTTTAAAGTCACCTCTCTGTGTTGCGCAGACGAGCGGATAGAATCCCGCCCACTCGACCATTCCAACTCGTATGGGAATTGATTTGTTACGGGTTACTTGAAACGCAACGCCACCAATAACTGTGGCTAACACTAAAGGTGCAATAATTTTTACTATTTTCTTTGACGATATTTTTATTGACGATATTTTTATTGACAAACTCATATTGATTTCATTCCCTATTAGATTTCACTGCGATACTCCGATAGGTCGTTCGGCAAAATGATTCAATACTTTAGGGACCTGCAACCAAACTCAAAAAAAACACCAGATAAAACCCCTAGATTTCGCGAATAAATTATTTATATCAGTCTGTTAGGCGCTAGCGAGAAGGTGCCCACGACGTATCCTCAGCCGAAGGCGAAGGATCCCGGCAAATGACCACGAGCACAGATAGGCAAATCATTCCCCGTTAAGTTTTTTCAAGATGAGCCGAACATCAGTGTGAAAGTTATGATAACGAACTTACGATAGAAAGGTGGTGGCTCAAATGACCTGCCAAAACCAAAATAAAAAAACGACTCCTGCCCACGGAATTCGTGTGCTGCGGTCAGTGGTGCCCGAGAGCGCGAATGCTGAGACATCGGCTACTGCACAGGCCACTATTTTTGCAAAGTCAACGACCACACCGTCGAAACTAAGGGTGTGCGTTAGTGAAGAAAAGGTGGCTTTAGATGCTGCGGATGCGCTCAGAAAGAAAACACTTCGCAACCCACTGCTCATGCAATTGAGTGCACTTGCCAACGCACTTGACGATGAAGTCGCTCAAATTCTCAAACTTTAACGGCGCCCCATTCCCTACGATAGCGATCAATTCTCGCTTTAGCATCGGCGTCGATCCAAACTTTACCTAGGCGGCTAATGCCTTTGCCATCAGCGGTAATACCATTCCACAGTGCCTCGATAATTTCATCCATGGTTAGGATTGCCGTCACAGAAAACCCATACTGTGCAGAGACTTCCTGTGATGCCAATAGCTGCCCAGCGCCGCGTTCTTGACGATCAACTCCGATCACAACACCAAGGACCGGAATTTTACGCGGCAACAAAAGACCCATGGTTTCACGAACGCTCGTGCCACCAGTCATGACATCTTCGATGATCAAAATGGGACGAGAGGGATCCAAAGGACGGCCAACAAAAAGTCCACCTTCGCCATGATCTTTGGCCTCTTTGCGATTGAAGGTGAAGGCCACCTCTGATTTGGAACGTGCACTCAACTCCACCGACGAAGCACACGCCAGCGAAATCCCCTTATAGGCCGGTCCATAAAGATGATTGGCCAACGGATATTTTTCAATAATTAATTCGGCATAGCAGGCGCCAACCTCACCCAACAGTCGCCCATGATCAAAGGCTCCCGAGTTAAAAAAATAGGGGGACGACCGCCCAGATTTCGTTGTGAAGTCTCCGAATTTGAGGGCTCCGCTTGTTAACAATAAATCTAAAAACCGAGATTGAAGCGGGGTTAATGGAATACTAAGCATCAAGGTGACTCAATTCGTCGATAAAGTTTCCCGAAAGGATTGGGAACCTGCACCAAGTTTTTGGATCCAAACTTTCGTCGTCGAGATGAAATCCCGGCGCATATCGCTCCCTCTTCCACTGATTTCGACACCAGAGGGTAAAGAAACGAGTGACCCAAATTTTTCGATCTTGGGCGGAATGTCTCGGAAATTTCGCCGCAACCGTAGCTAAAACATCTTTTGGTGACATCTTATCGCGGATGGCTGCCCTCTCAATCACGTCAAGCACATCGTACGGCATGAGATCTGCTTCGTCCGTTTGATGCTGTGACTGCGGCCTCAACTCTGCGGTTGGAGTCATTTGATTTATGACCTTCACTTGCGGTACAGGGCCAAGACCGGTTGGACCTTTTAACTCGAGCCAAACCATCCACTGACGAAGGTAAGCTTTGTCGATACCTGCAAGGGGAGAAAGGCCGCCGCAGGTATCACCATCCATGGTGGCGTAGCCAACCGCCACTTCGCTGCGATTGGAGGTTGCGAGCAGAAGATGATTTTTAAGATTCGCGAGCATCCAAATGGAAGGAGCACGACTGCGTGCTTGAATATTTTGTAAGATAACGTCGTGCGCATTCCAGTCCCAGGTGGTGCCGGTAGCCTGTCCAACAATGGCCTTGTAGCCTTCCAAAATGTCGTTAACGCTCCAGCGCCAAAATGAGACTCCGAGTGCTTCGGCAACTGTTTTAGCAGCCGCTTCAGTTGCGGGTCCACTGTTAGCGGTGGCTTGATAGGCGCAGCCAATTAACGCACAAACGATCTCATCGATGCCATTTAACTGCTGAATGCCGGTGATGTGGCCAAGGCGCTCCTTGACCCCGTTGACCCCAATATTGAGGGCCGCAAGGCGAAGTGAAAAGGCCGCCAATGCGGTGACGGCGGCAGAATCAAGGCCCCCAGAGATGGAAACTGTAAATCCGCTTAATCGACTTTTACGCAAAAAATCAAATAGACCGAGAGCGACCGACCTAGAAAACTCTTCCGCTTTGAGTTCCGATGAACTCTCCCACGAGTCCTGCCAAGAACTCTCGGAGGATGCGCAGCCTGTGATCTCTGGCCAGTTAAAAGAAACATTAATAACGTGTCCAATTTCATTGCCAATCAACGGCTGAAAGGATCCTGTGCGAGCTCGTGCCATGCGATTTAAGGCCACATCGACAATTGCATCCGTGGTCTCGAAATCCCTATAGCCAAACCTTGGACCACAAGCCACGATATGCCCTTCACTTGCAACCATCGCGCCGCCATCAAAAATGATGCGGCCGCTTTCGTTGCCAAGTAAATTGGAGTAAAGGTACACGACGTTAAAGGCTCGCGCTCCCTCCGAAACAAAACGTTCGCGAATCTGGCGTTTTCCAAATGCGAAGTGACTTGCGCTCGGGTTCAGTACGATGTCAACACCAAGGCGAGCCAAAACTGCCCCAGGGCGATTAGCCACCCAGGCCTCTTCGCAAATTTCAAATCCAATTTTAATTCCGCCGCAATCGACGAACACATCACCGATTGGAATCTCTTCCCCGTTGACCGTGATCTGTTCGATCACACCGCTGGGCCAAGGTTTAAACCACCGCGGCTCATAGTGAACACCGTCACCCGCCAGCTGTTTTTTGGGGACCACCGCCGCAACTCGTCCATCAACCACAACCGCAATCACATTGAACAGTGCGCCGCGATGCAGGAACGGAAGACCAAGGCTAACCACCATACCTTGAGTTTCAGGCAATAAGGCTTCGAGCATTTTCCAAGACCGTTCCGAGAGATGAGGCATATAGAACGCGTCTTCACAACCATAGCCGCTGATGCATAGTTCTGGTAGGCATAGAACCGAGATTTTTTTTGTGCGGGCGTCCCGCAAAACTGACTTAATTCGGGCTTCATTGCCCAGCCAATCAATCGGAGTTTGATTGATTACCGCGGCGGCAACTTTCACAAGCTTCATGCTTCGAACCTCTAAAGTGGATTAGCCAATATGGATTAGCAATTCTTGAGTTTAGAAGCTAACACAACCGCCTCGTGAGCTGCACCTTTTCCTGATGCAATGTTTTTCTGCGCTAGGCGCACCGCTTGGCGTAGCCTCTGCATATCGGCATTGTCGACGCGACCTGAGTACTTTGAAAACAGGGCTTCGTCCCCACCCTCAATCAACTCCTCAGCAGCCAGGACACGGGCTGATTTTATGACCACAGGCTTAATGTACGGAATTTGATCAATATCTCGCAGCGCACGAGCAATGGCAGGCGTATCAAACTCCTCCATGATTCTTCCAATATACTGGATCTGCCTACGAAGTGCGCCCATGGCGGTAAGACGTTGGGCCTCGACCACGTGGGCCCGCAATTTTTCGGGAAGTTCAATACGAGCCATTTTACCTGGCGTAAGTTCAACGAGAAGCCGTCCGAGGTCTTGAAGGCGATTTTGCCGACGTTTAAGCTCTGATTTAGATGGTTGATCGGCTTCAGATACTTCAGATCCGTCAGTCGACTTGCCCGCTAAAAATCCTTGCAAGGCGGGGGCCTGTTGCGCGGGAGTTTTTAGGGATGGTTCAAGACTTAGGATAGACATTTTACCGTTCTCGATATTATGTGGCTTCATGACAACCGTTCTATACACGTATTTATTAGAATATTCCATCATTATTATTAGGTTGCTACAGTCTTAGGACCTTCTAAGTTAAAACAAGGCTTCTAAGTCGCGCTCAAAGGCTTAAAAACAGCTCAATATATCTAGTAACTTAAAAGAATCTCTTAAGTTTTTGCCAGAATATCCGAAATGCTTTACAACGGGTTTTAGGTCAAAGATATTGTAAACCGCTAGGGCGTTATTATTGCAAAGGGAAATAAATGTTTATGAAAACAAAAATGCAGAATTTCTACATCTTTGTGGCGCTTATAGCCATAAACTTTATCAGTTCATGCTCCTCGGCACCGGAAGAAGAGCCATCAGCCCCTAGGTCTAGGCCTGCGAAAACTGGGACTGGAAAAGATGCGACTGGCACTCCGGACGATAAATTACCCATCACTCCTACGGCCACCCCATGCTGGGATAGAGTCACCAAAGCGCCAGCTGTGCTTGCATGCGAAGGCATTTACTCGTTCTCAAGTAAATCTTGCGCAGGTGCCCCATTAAAGAAGGAAGCCACCTGTACCCGAGACAGCGTTGCGCAATCTCTCGCTAGTAAATCGTTAAACGGCAAACCTGCCATTGAATCGGTCGATGCATGGATTGCTGGCGGCTATGAAATAAACCAATGCGCAAAGGGCGACAAGGCCGAACTCTATGTCTACCTCATTAAGAAAACGTTCGTGCCATCTACCGCTACTCCAGCTACCGGCACTCCAGCTACCGGCACTCCAGCTACCGGCACTCCAGCTACCGGCACTCCAGCTACCGGCACTCCAGCTACGGCCACGTCGGAAGGTCAAGGGACCTACACCCTAGCCGATAAAAAACTTGGTGACGCCGGTGGCGCATTAGATTCCATTAAACTATCTACATCGGGCGTAATAGATCCCTTCACCTGTCAGTAGACTTTGAAATGGTAACAACCCGAAGGTCGTGCGCATTCATCCAACCATCCCCCTGTAGGTCAAATACTGTAGTTTTTAGGCGGCTGCTAACAGTCTAAAAGGACGACACAGCGTCGATATCGATCGATGTTCCTGTGGATGCCGCGTTTCTCGTCCCTCGGGCCGTGATCACCATCGTATGTGTTCCCCTCGGCATTAGCGTGGTCACATATACAAATTTGGACCCACTGCGTGTTGCCGAGTAAAGGTCTACCGGGATCGCGGGTCCGCCATCAATGCTGATATTTGCAAATCCCCTGTTTGGACCAGTCTGCGCGACTAAGGCCAGTTGGCTGCGGTTGACAGCGGAGTACGTGGCTCTAGGGCCCACAACCGCGCAAGCGCGAGCCGCGCCGCCGATATAAGTCGCGTTGGTCTCGCGTGCCCAAGAACCTTGATATTTGACCACCGCGGCGTTTTCTTGCGCCAAGATTGCCTGAAACGACGGAGCAGTCCCGTTCAGGGATGTTTGAGCCGGAGCTTGGTTGTCAGTCGCGCGGACACGGTAGACGTAGGTACCGCCCGGAGTGACCGGTGACGAGACGCTGGTCGCTGTCAGTGCTGGTAACACAATATTTGCAAAGGCTCCGTTATTGAGGCTGCGCTCGAGGACGTATTTCGCAATAGATTGCCCTGCGATGGTTGATCCTGTCCAAGAAAAGGTCCTTGGGATGCGCGTCGCGGTAACCGCTGCCCCCGCGACCATCCGGCCGACCGGAGCCGTGACCGTGGGAAGAATCTGTGTGAAATTAAACGTGTTAGTATTCTCGGCAGACGCGAAATTGGCATCGTCAATGGCGACGGACCTGAGAACCACAGACGCGGGACCTCTCAGAATAAACGGCACCGCATAGCGGACTCTGGTCGCTGATGACAGCGGCGATGTGCCGTCAACCGTATAGAAGATGCGACTGGCTCTTGAGGCGGTCAGCGCTACAGATGTTCCGACAGCGGTGTTTAGAAACGTTCCTCCCGCTGGCGAGACGACCAACGTTAACGGCGATTTATCTAGGGTATAACTGGCTGTTTTAATTTCGGACGTTGCGCCACCGGCCAGCTGCGCGAAGTATTTCACGGTTGTTGTCCCAGTGATGAATAAGTCGGCAGTGAATTGAGTCGAGGCCGTTGTTGGAATGGATCCATCTAGGGTGTAGTAAATCTTCGCGGCAGTATTGGACGCGGTCAGTGTGACCGTTCGGTCATTGGAGTAAAATCCGCCCATAGGGGCTGCGGACACGTCAAGTGCCGGCGCTTTTTTGGCCGCTACCGTAAACAGGCTTGATTTGAGGTATTGCTGATAAAGCCCTGTCGCCGGATTCAGATACTCAACCAGGAAATAGTTCGTATTGAAGGGGCTTCCGGTCACGGCGTGAGGAATCGCGGGGTCTCCGAGATAACCTGCGGGAGCTCCGGCATTCCAGGTTAGCAAAGGTCCAATTCGGCCAAAACGGAACAGATCGAAATTACCCTCGGACGGGGCGATATCCTCGCTGTAGTTGATGGCTTTAATACCGGTGGTCGCCACGTCAAAATGATTAACGCCATAAGGATGAGTGACGCGGTAATGACCCGCGACGCCGACGTCGACTCTCATACGAATCCGGCCAAATAAAATTCTGGTGCCTGGTACGACAGTTGGTGAAAGGTAAGCACCCTCAATCGCGAGCACGAGCAGGGCCTTTCCCGCGGGTGACGCGGTCAGGTTGGTCGCGTTCCACAAAAATGTCTCAGTCGGATAGTTCCGTGGCCATACTACCTGACGGGTTAAATCCACTTCAGCGCCGGGGGCCAGACACATAAGATCCGCCGGATCCCAGCAAGTCGTTACGGAGTTACCGGCCTCATCGGTCGCGCTGAACGGCATCTCAATGGACGGATCAACCTCGGAGCGAGTGAATTTTTGCATGCCAATAGAGTAATACGCGGTCCTCATAACTGATGACTGCAGTGGTGCCGTTCCCGGCAAGACACACGCATAATTAATTGTAGTCAGTCCATTGTCCGGCAATGCGATCGGTCCGGTATAGACTGTTTTTGTTGTGCTGGTGCGGGGATCAAGACCATCAGTGGTGTACCAGATTTGTGTGCATGGTCCCTCACGGGTTAACGTCACAGAAATCGGGTCGGGGTAGCTGTTGGGCGCCGGTGTCGCATTTACCGACATTAGATTGCTGTTGATCGAGTATGTGTAAGCTTTAACCGGACCGAGAACACCGCCGCCAAGGTCAGCCACTGTTTTCAGAGTTACATCAGAGGATCCGGGGAGCGGTAATGGCAACGAAACCGGAGCGGTATATGATGCGCTGCTGAGTGTCGGCGTGGAGCCGTTGGTTGTATAATGCACGACAGAGCCCGTGGTCGGACCGACCATTTTAACGGTCGGCGGCGTGGTGTAAATTCCTGAATTCGCGATCCCTGGCTGGACGGCAGGCTGGCTCACCGCCACGTCATTTTTGAGCAGACGTCCACCGATATTGGCGAGATTAGTCTGAGAAACGACTGTTGCTGTGTTGCCCGCGAGCGCCTCGACTTTAAAAAAATTCGTTCCGTAGGGGCTGCCCTTGAATAAATGCGGCACCAACGTGTCACCGAGATATCCCGCGGGCGCGCCGACATCCCAGCTCAGCAGGGTTCCAAATGGAGCTTTGAAAACTCCCGTGAATACTTCCTGACCAACACCGATATCCATGGTGTACTTAATTGTGCCGTCAATGACGTCAAACTCATCAACCCCATAAGGATGGGTAATGCGGTAGGTTCCGTTTGCAAGACCTCTAGCGGTAAATCTTGTTCTGCCGAACGTAATGCGCTGACCGGGCATCGCTGCTCCAAGCACAAACGCCGCCTCTATCGCGAATTCAGCGCGAATTGTACCACCGGTGGAGATGGCCAGAATATTGTTCGCTGTCCAGTAAAACGACTCATCGGGGAAGTTTTCCGGAAACCGGAAAGGCAATGTGGCATCAAATGGCGGAATGATGCACTTCGGGTCGGCCTCATAGCAGAGCTCAACGCGCGCGCCGGTAGCATCCTCATACCAGCGAGGGAAACCATGATAAGGATCCGCGGGGCCTACGCCCTTCATAGGATCACCGACTAGTGAAAATGCGGACTCCGGCCCGGTGTAGGCGCTCGAAGATTCATCGGCCACGCGACCGCCGGATTTAGCGCGGGAACCACTGGTTGTACCCGGCGTTTTACAGGTCGAAAAGACCCCCACACCAATTAGGGCCCCGATTAAACTTGCTCCAATCAATTTATTTATCAACATATTTCCTCCCGGAAAATTTAAACTACAATGTTTCAAAAAAAACGAAAGACAACTCCGCCGTCAATAAACATTATGAAGTGAAAAAATATCCTCCGTCAAATATTCTAGGCAAATTTTTTTCATAGCGAGCGCTCGTCATGCGATAGTTCGTAGGCTCATCATCCTAAAATTTAACGCTGAAATTATTACATATTACACATATATATATGCAATATATCCATCTCTAGTCAGCACGCCTCGCTATCGAAACCACATCAAGAGAGAATATTATATATGCTTTTATTTTTGGTAAAATTTTTCTCCGACGAGCCTATGAAGACGTTTCAATATTTGAATTTAAGTTGGAGGATTTAAGAATCATGTTTTTATGAAAACAAATATTCAAGATATTTACTTTAATATGCTTTCCATACCAGCGCATTAGATCCAGTCACCTGTCAGTAGACTTTGAAATGGTAACAACCCGAAGGTCGCGCGCATTCATCCAACCATCCCCCCCATCGGCTTCGATAACGCGGACCCATGGGGTCGTCACGTCACCGAGAACAAGCACAGGATTGCCTGGTTTTAGGCTTTTTGACGTCTCACTATCCTCGCTCGGAGTTGGCCGAATCGACGCAAGATCCTTACTGACGATCGCCCCCCAATGGCACTGATAAAAATATTCTATTCCGATCCCAACTCCAGCAATGGCGGTTAAGGAAAGAGAAAAAATCAAAGAAAACACAACGGCTGAACGAACGCGCGGCGTTGCCATTTTTTTATGACCAAAAACCAAAGTGATTCCCAATATAATTGCAAGACCAAGCGCCGAAACACACCAACTATATGGATCTACCCGCGAAATCGTTCGCGCAACATTTGTCATGGCTCCATAAAACCCATGGGCGCCAAGCTCTAGGTCATCGGCTGAGGCTCCTGCCATGCGCAAACTTTCAGCCATCGCAAAGCGAAAACTTGCATCTTGTTTGTTGGCGGGAACACTTAAAAAAACCGACACCGCCAGTGGCGCATTTCCCGTTTTTAGGTAGGCAAGTCCTAAGTTATAGACCATTGCTACCGAGGCACTCTGCTCAGCAACAGCGGATTCTCCTAATATTATGACGAGCGGCCAATCGGCCGACGTCACCGCCGCATTAAACGTCTCCGTAAAATCACGAGGCAGCATTACACACCTCGCGACTGGCAATAAATCAACAGTGCGGTCAAATCCGCAACAGAGGATGCCTCTGTCGGTTGATCGGGATTTCCACTATAGGCAAGCCTGTCCAACACCTTCAGCAAACGACCCAGCGCCTCCACGTGTAAGGGATCAAACTTCATGGACTCTGCACTTTGAATTAAATCTCGTGACGTCATCGCCAATGGATCTTGGGAATTGGCCGATAGAATTTCTTTTAGCTGCATCACAGCCCGGTCAAACACTAGTCGGTCCCCGTGCGCCAATTCCGCAATTAATCCTTGCCATTGTTTTGCCGACTTCTTCTTGACGAGCGGGGCTGAGGATTTTAGGCGACGCAATCCTCGGCGCAAAATTAGGCCGCCAAGTAATCCTGCGACGAGTAGCACTTCAACGGCCAGGGCTACCGGCCCCAAAAACCACGGCCGTGCGCTATCAGGCTCGTCGGTAATGAGTCTAGGAGAAAGTGGAGCGTCTGGTGACGGGGGAACCACGGCTGGATTAGCAACTGGATTGGAACCACTACTCGCCGCCGAAGCCTCTGCTGGAGCGTTAGGATTTGAAGCCACCACTGCAGTGCCTGTTGGCGTCAAGCTTGGAACACCCACCTCCAACGAACCGAGATTTGCAGTCATGGTGTCATAGGTTTCGGTGAACGTATTAAAACTGGCTAATTTCACAGTCCCTAGCTCGACCAAACCTTGCGCATTGGGAACTATCGCATATTTTAAAATCTTGGTGGAAACAAGTCCTGCGCCAGCTTCAATTTTTTCAGTCAACACCGGTTTATCTGCATAAACTCTTGCACCGGCAATGGTCAAGTTCACGTCCCTCATATGGTCTAGGGCACCTTGGCCTTTTATTTCTAGAGTCACCGTTGCTGTTTCACCGGTACCAATCTTCCGTTTTGAAATGTTTGACGTCAGAGTAAAGGCTCCCACAATATCGGCGAATTCAGCTGGCTTTGGATTCGGTAACGGCTTTACGTCAACAGAAATTTGGGCGGAAAAAAGTTTTTTACTGACCTCCTCACCCATGCTTAAATTGCCATTGCGCAGCATGTCAAAAATATTTTGTGGGCTACGCTGCCGATTAGTAGACGGCTGAATCCACGTGGCACTAACTCCAAATGATGGAGCTTTTAATTTACCGGCCTTTAGTGGAATCAAACCCTCGCTCATCTCTATGACGTTCCACCTAGCACCGTCACGAACCTCCTCACGATTTTGCTGGCCCTCAGTGCCAATCAACCGCCAATCGGGGGCGGCATCACGGCTGGGAGTCACACCGGTAAAGCGTGCTCTATGTAGTAATCGGACCTTGGAGATAATGACTTCTCCTTGATACATCGTTTTTTTAGGTAGTTCTCTCTCAACAAAAATTAACTTTTTGTTAGCGCCAACCTCGTCCGGAGTAGGTTCTGCGACGCCGCCCTTAACGTCCACTTGAATCGGAACTGTTTGCAGGACTTCGTTATCAACTTTCGCTTTAAGCGACGGAATGGTCAAATGTCCTTCCTTGAGGGCTCGCACCTGATAAGAATACTGCCGTTCCTTGGTGACTGTGCCGTTAATCATTGAAATGTTGGTGGATGTGCCGGTTCTTATAAATTCAAAATCTTTGGATTCAGGCTCGATGACTTCGCCGTCAAGGGAGCCTTGGACGCTGACATTCATATTGAAAGGTTCGTTAAGAGTAGACTGCACGCGGTCAATTTCGGCCGTCATGGTGCCTGCAATAGCGAGTTTACTGCCAGCTGTAAGCAGAGCCACAAGTAAAATCAGAGCTATTTTTTTGCGAATATTAACTTTGCGAATATTAACTTCCATTTCCCTTTGCCTTCCTTTATTGCCAGTTTTATCAACCAGCCCTATTTACCAGTCTTCCTTGACGGCGGTTGGTGATGATTTACCTTGCCGACTAATCGGCACAAACGATTTTCTGTCGTCAGTAGCAGTTCTCAGGAGTTTCTCGGCCTCTTCCGGAGTCATCGGAGGCTGCTGCTTGGCCTGTTCGGCTGCCTTATTTTCAGCGGGATCGTCAGATTTCTTTTCACCGTCGTCTTTTTTGCCATCTTTTTTGTCGTCAGGCTTCTTATCTTTGTCGTCTTTTTTGTCGTCAGGCTTCTTATCTTTGTCGTCTTTTTTGTCGTCAGACTTCTTATCTTTGTCGTCTTTTTTGTCGTCAGACTTATCTCCCGGTTTTTTATCCTTGTCGTCTTTTTTATCATCTTCCTTATCGTCTTTTTTGTCTTTTTTATCTTTTTTATCCTTGTCTTTCTTGGCGTCGGATTTTTTCTTTGCCCACTCAAGGTTGTCGCGAACCTGCTGATCTTGACTGTTTAGCGCAAGGGCTGCCTCATAAAATTTTACGGCCTCGTCGAACTGACCAGCAGCCCCCATGATGTTTCCGAGGTTATAAAGGGACCTCTGCTGAACGTCACCTGAAGCTGATTTCGCCAAGTCTTCGAATTCTCCTTTTGCCTTCTCGGCCTCACCGGCGAAAAAAGTTTCGAGTGCCTGATTGTAACGGTCATTATCTGCGGCACTAGCTTTTAATGGCGTGGGGACACACAAAATTCCAAGCAACACGGCCAGGGAACCTGCTGTGGTTAAACCCACATCGAACAAAAATAATTCAAGCACCAGCAAAATAAAGGCCGCGGCTGCGGGCCACTGAAATCTCTCGTACCAAAGTCGTTCTTTTTTAGCTTGCGTCTCGCGTACAGTTCCTTTTTGCCGAATAATATCCTGATAAAGCTTGGACACTGACGCCCCGACGTCAGTCGCACGAATGTACTGCCCTCCACTCTTCTCGGCGATCATTTTTAGGGGCGTTTCCGTAAGGCGGCTCACGACGACATTGCCTCCCTTATCTTTAAGAAATCCGCCTTGCGGGTCTGGAATTGGCGCTCCAGACTCGGAAGCCATTCCGACCGTAATCACTTTGGCCTTTGATTTGATAACTTCACTCATGGCCGCATCAATGGCACCTTTGTGATCCTCGCCATCAGTGAGTAAAATAATAATTTTACCTTGGCCCTTTTCTTCACCGCCCGCATCTAAGGCTCGAAGAGATTCTTGTAACGCGCCAGCAATATCGGTTCCGCCGACTGGAATCATGTCGGTATTTAACAGGTCCAAAAATGATCTAATGGCACCATGATCTGCGGTTAGCGGGCACTGAACAAACGCAGATCCAGCAAACACCACCAACCCGATGCGGTCACCAACTGAGACATCCAGTAAATCTATGATCAGACGTTTTGCCTGCTCAAGTCGAGATGGGTCCAGATCTTGGGCCATCATACTTTTCGACACATCGACGGCGACCGCGATATCCATGCCACTTTGACGACTTTCGATCCACGTCCAACCGACCCTAGGACCTGCACTAGCAACAATAAGGCTGATCAAAGCCATGCACAAAACCACAGCTTTAATTCCGGATATGATTCGCCTCAGGGTCCATCTAGGAGCCCCAACGCTGATAGAAGACTGCGCCAAACCAAGTCGAAGATCGATGCGGTAATAAGCAAAATACAATAATATAACCATGCCCGGAAAAAGTATTAACCAATTCAGGCGAGACACATTCAGCCAACCCATCATGGGCATGGCATTCACAAACATATCTTGCAAATGATTCCAAAGATTCATCAGGCAGGAACCCTCCGATATTTGGTCGATCGCCATAAAGTTTCTGCGAGTAACAAAATTATTGCGGCTGCGATAATTGACGAAAAAATGTCGCGCCCACGATGTTGGTCTTTATCTTCGCGACGATTTTTCTCCAACTTATCAATCTCCCGGTAAACATTGATCAACGCACTAGTGTCCACCGCACGGCGATAAACTCCCCCGGTTTCATCGGCAATACGCTTGAGGGTGACCTCGTCAATGTCTCCTTTTATGTGAAATACACGGCCATTTTGCACAATCGGGACAATTCCGTCGCTTCCGACGCCGATGGTATGGACGCGAATTCCCAAGGCTTTCGCCGCCTGCGCAGACGCCACCGGATCGATGCGCCCTGCATTATTGGCGCCATCGGTTAACAAAACCACTACGTGACTTTCACCCGGAGTGTCCTTTAAGCGTTTTATGGCCACGGCAAGCCCGTCTCCGATGGCGGTACCATCTCCCGCCATTCCGATTTCAACTCTATCCAAGAACTTTTGCAGCACGTCGTGATCTAACGTCAAGGGAGCTTGCGTATAGGCCTCACTCCCAAACACGACCATGCCAATACGGTCGTCGGGGCGAGCTTCAATAAAATCGGCGATCACCGCTTTGATAACCTCGAGACGATCAGGACGCTGGCCGTTGACCTCAAAATCTCGAGCTCTCATGCTTCCAGACGTATCAATGGCCAAGACCACATCGATGCCGTCAGTGGCTCTCTTGCCTTGCCTCTCACCTATTTGCGGCCGTGCTAAGGCCACGATGATTAACAATAGGGTGAGCGTTCGTAAAATCCATCCGCCGTGACGAAGCATTGGAATTTTTTTTCGGACGTGACGCGGCACCATGATCAGAGTACTTGAAATCGGGATCGCGTGGCGACGGCCACGGCGATCCATCCAATAAGGCAGAAAAAGAAGCGGCAATGCCACCAGCCACACCGGCGTCATAAAGGTAAACGGCAAGGTGGTGGAAAAAAATGATAAAATATAATTAATCAAAGACACGCAGCTCCCCATTCCCTTTTTTTATTGTTGGTGAGTTACCTAACGAGGTCGCCTTTTGGTCAGGCCTCGTGACTTCAACGCCTGCTTGAACACCCGCCTGAGTAGCATGCTCCAGCCGATCACACCAGCCAACAAGGTTTTTCAATATTTTGGAGCCTTCTTCCTGGCTAATCTTCTGACCACCAAAACGGACGCGGTCGAGTCGACCTAATATTTGTTGTAATTCTTCTTTGGTCAACACTTCTAACTGATGCCCACGTTTTGCGAGTAATGCCAAGATCTCCTCGGTGGTACTTTCCGCCAGAGGCATACCGGTGCGAAGTTCAATCGCCCTACGAAGGCAAAGGCTTACCTCACTGCTAAAGTGATTCCACTCCAAACTTTCGTGCGTCTCCATAGCCAACTCATCTCCGCCAGCAACCGGCAGGTGCGCGGGGTCAAGCCCAGGAACTTTAATGCCGCTGATAGACGAGCGCAGTCTCGCCCATGCAGTAGGATCAATGCTTAACGCGCCAGAGGTGGCCATCCTCATTCGGCGGCGACGTTGCCAGTCAACAAGAAACATGATGATCGCAGCCAGCAATGCCACAAGCAAAACCACACAGGCGCCAACCAAAAATGGCTTTGGAGTGATGCCATCACTTGGCCCGAGGGCACCCTTCATTCCATGGGGTGGTGTTTTTTGCAGTTCGGATGTTTTTTCATCCGTCGTTGAAACGGGACTAGGAGTCGCTGCCGCGTTTTTAGTTGGGCTGGCCGGAAGGCTACTCATGATTTTTTTCTCCGACCTTGATGCTGCCGAAGATAGGCTGCGAGCGGATCAATGGCAGAATGATTCGATGCGACGGTAAACATATCCGCACCCGATTTTCTGACAACATCCTCCAGATTTTTGATGCGAGTGTGATGTGCCTCGATGATCGCTTTGCGACTTGAGCTGCTAGAGGTATCGACCTCCACTAATTCTCCAGTTTCTCGGTCAACAAACACACTGACACCACCTCCGAAAAATTTGCCGCTCTGCGTTGCGATGGCTCCGTCAAGTGGGTCTTGGCCCATATGGACGCAAGTGACGTCGTGCTGCATGGCCACTCGTCCTAGGGATTTCGCGATGGAACCACTTAAAAAATCTGATATTACAAAACAAACAGCCCTGCGCTTAACCACCTTCGCCACCTGATCTAACGCACTGTCAATGTTCGAAGCCTTGCCCTGTTGTGTCCAAGTCATCACATCACGAATAATTCGCCAAACATGACCTTGGCCCTTCCGAGGCGGAACGTAGAGTTCGACGGATTGCCCGAACAACATCAGACCCACGCGGTCGTTGCCGCGAATGGCAAGCCACGCAATCACCGCCGCCAATTCCGCTGAAGCATCCTTCCGGGACCTAGACAAACCGGATGCCAACGACGCGCTAATATCGACCAGCAGCATCACCGTAAGCTCACGCTCTTCGCGAAACACTTTAATGAACGGCTGGTTCATTCTTGCCGTCACGTTCCAATCGATTCCGCGCACATCATCGCCGGGGACATACTCTCGGACTTCGTGAAATTCCATTCCACGGCCGTGAAATGCACTGGCGTAGTCTCCCGACATGAGATCCGTCGCCATATGACGACCTCTCAAATCAAGAGCTTTAATACGTGCAATTGTTTCCGCCGACAACATCGCTGGACTCGCTCTTTTAAGGTACCTCGACCCGGTCTAGTATTTTCTGAACGACTCTCTCACTCGTGATTTGTTCTGCTTCCGCCGCATAGCTCAGGGTAATGCGGTGACGTAAAATATCCATTGCAACGTCTTTCACGTCCTGAGGAGTTACAAAATCACGACCCAGCAGCAACGCATTTACCCGTGACGCCTTCTCCATGTATAGAGTTGCACGAGGGCTCGCCCCCGTATCGATCCAAGGGACGACGTCCGTCAATTTATAACGAGCAGGCTCACGACTTGCAAAAACAAGGCTGACGATATACTGGTGAATTTTATCTGAGACCCGAATTTTGGCGACCAATTGGCGGCCCTCAATAATATCTGACCTAGACAAGACTGGTTTTAGGCTTGCAGTAAGGGTTCCCATGCTTGCCCGCTTCAGCATCTCCATTTCGTCTCGTTCAGAACCGTATATGACTTTTACTTTGAACATAAAACGATCGACTTGAGCCTCAGGCAATGGATACGTTCCCTCTTGATCCACCGGATTCTGTGTCGCCATCACGAGGAACGGATGCTCCAGCAAAAACGTTTCGCCACCAATAGTGATTTGACGTTCTTGCATCGCCTCCAAAAGAGCTGACTGCACTTTGGCGGGAGCTCGATTGATTTCATCGGCCAGAACCAAATTGGAAAATAGTGGACCTTTGCGAACATGAAACGTCCCTTGTTTAGGGTCATACACCTGAGTTCCGGTAACGTCGGCCGGCAGCAAATCAGGAGTAAACTGAATTCTGGAAAACTTAAGGCCAGTCAATTCGCTCATGGTTTTGATGGCTAGCGTTTTGGCAAGCCCAGGCAATCCCTCTAACAAAACATGACCATCGGCAATCAAGGCCATTAGAAGCCGTTGTCCCATGTAAGATTGACCAACGATTCGCGATGAAAAACCCGCCATTACCAGCTCGACGCGCTCGGCGAATTGTCTAATTTCTCGATCAAGTTCACCCGCATTTGAAACGGACATAAAACCCCCAAAAAATGAATTTTCCTTCACTGGTGATCATTGTATTTGAAATGGGAGATTTTTCAAGAAACTTTCTGTTGGGCAACTAAATAACAGAAGAGTTTGGGCCTCAATTCGTTGACTCTATTGCGCAAGGCCGCCACGCCATCACTTTCACGCCAATCAAAATCGGTTAACTCTAATCGATTTCTAATTGTTTGAATTTTGGGCCAACACACTCTGGCCCAAGTTAGACTTTCTTCCTCAATCAATTTTCGCTGAATGTAACGCAATGCACGTCGTTCCTGGCCGCCAGCTACGAGGATGTCAATCCACCGCCCAGCAAACCGAATGTCGATCCGCTGAAGGTTGTGTTTTTCAAAAGCAGTCATCAGAAATTGAACATCGGCGCCCAGCCTAAGATCGACCATTAATTTGACCAATAAACCCTCCCAGTCCTCGCTCGCAATGAGGGCCTTAACCTCATCTGCCGAGAGTTTGCCCGCAGGGGTCCGACCCTCGTATTTCCCATCCAATTCAGGAGTACCTCGCAGTGCGCTTTCGAGTAAACCTCGCGACTGCCTGGAAACATCTGGAGCGGCAATCATCTGAGGAATTCCATCTTGATTGTTTGACACAGAAATTCTCGCTCGAATTTCATGTTGAGGAGTTTCCTCGCCAAAACTGACTATTTTTGATGGCAGGGCCTCCTCAGCAATACTAAATATTGTTGCAGGCAGGGCTTCCAATACAGGCCTTGGGCCCAAATCTGGCGCCGAATCGGCAGGCTCCATATTCTTGAGAGGAACTCGCCCCATATAGGGCTGCTGTTCCAAGTTTGCGCCTAATAAAGAGAGCGGCAATCCGTCAAAGTTACGCTCGGGGAACAAATTTTGATCCCTCTCTTCGTCATCTTTTGATTTTTGCAGCGGCGTCATGATTGAGGGCTGAAGTAGAATCCTCGTCAAATGCTCCTCGATCGCCAATTTTGCAAGATTTCTATCATCCGTAGAAAGCTGTTTGTTCCAATATCGCATGGCTAATTTCCGAATAATCGCCGATTTTTCAGACATATTCATCTTCTCCAGGGCGTCCACGATAACGGCAATATTGACAGGAGGAGATTGAGGCGCCCTGAACTCTTTAAACGCTATTTCGATAGCTCGTCGCGGCAGAGCCGAGGCTACTGTTTTCGCAATCTTAGTGAGAAAGGTTGACCGTTCTGGCTGGGGGCAGCCCTCTACTAACACAATAAACCTATCAACCAACACTTCGTCTGCTGGCTGTTGTTCGATGCTTTTAATTAATGCTAGTAGGGCTGAACTCATGCGAAAAAAATCTCCCTGATGCCAGATCATCGGCACGGGAGAAGATTATATAAATAGGAAAATTTTGCCCATCAAACGCCGGCTCGGCGCAGCCGTTGTCCTACGGCCACTAGATGCCCCACTCCTGCAAAAACTTTGTGGTAACCTGGCCCTCAATAAACCGTTTATCATCCAATACCCGCAAATGAAACGGGATGTTTGTTCGAATTCCGTCCACTTTCATTTCACGCAGCGATCTGCGCATTCGTGCCAAACACTCCTCGCGGTCACGCCCCCACGTAATCAGTTTTGCCACCATGGAGTCATATAGTGACGGAACGGTATAACCGGCGTAAAGCATTCCATCCACACGAACGCCCGGCCCCCCTGGCTCGTGATACGCGGTAACCTTGCCCGGCCACGGAGCAAACGTAACTGGATCTTCAGCATTAATCCGACATTCTAGAGCGTGCCCTCGAATTTCAATTTTTGTGGGATCGAACGAGAGCTTGTGCCCACGAGCGATATTTATTTGTTCCTTGATGAGATCGACGCTAGTGATCATCTCTGTGACCGGATGCTCTACTTGCGCCCGTGTATTCACTTCCATAAAATAGTAGCGGCCGTCTTCATCCAGCAGAAATTCGACGGTCCCAAGGCTCTGATATCCGACCGCCTTTGCCAGGCGAACGGCCGTATCACCCATTTCTTTTCGACGCTCAGGAGTCATGATTGGACAGGGAGCTTCCTCCAGTAGTTTTTGATGGCGCCGCTGAATAGAACAATCCCTCTCTCCGAGATGGCCAACATTTCCATGCTCATCGGCGACCAGTTGAAACTCTACGTGCCGAGGACGCTCACAATACCGCTCAATAAAAACATCTGAGTCACCAAAACCAACCAACGCCTCGCTGCGCGCGAGCTCATATTGTTTGGTAAGCTCGTCCATGGAGCGAACAATTTTCATTCCGCGACCGCCGCCACCCGACGCCGCTTTGATGATCAACGGAAATCCAATTTCTTTAGCGAGTTTCAATGCCTCTTGAGAAGATGTGACCGCGCCAGGGCTTCCCGGAAGCATCGGTACACCAGCTTTTTCTGCAAACGCCCGTGCTTCGACTTTGTTTCCGAGGGCGCGGATGTGAGAGGACTTTGGCCCGATAAATTTCACGTTATAATTTTCGCAAATTGCGGCAAACTTTGCATTTTCTGACAAGAAGCCATAACCTGGATGGATGGCATCAACGCCCGCAATCTCTGCTGCGCTCATGATTGCTGGAATTGACAAATAGCTTTTGGCACTAGGTCCGGGACCAATACAAATACTCTCGTCGGCAATCCTCGTATGCAATGCATCGCGATCCGCGACACTATGAATTGCAACTGTTTGGATGCCCAATTCTTGACAAGCACGAATCACGCGTACAGCAATTTCGCCGCGATTAGCAATTAAAACCTTTTTCATGTCGTGCCACCCTGCCTATTCAATGACAAATAGTACTTGATCGAATTCGACCGGTTGGCCATTTTCAGCGAGAATCTCGCGAATCACGCCGTCGCGATCCGATTCGATTTCATTCATTAGCTTCATGGCTTCGACGATGCATAAACTTTGTCCTTTACGAACTCGTGTACCAACCTCCACCATCGGATCAGACCCGGGTGTGGTAGAGCGATAGAAGGTACCAACAAAAGGAGACTTCAACACATGGCCGCTGGGTGGTGCCTTTGCTGATGGACCTACGCCGTCAGATTTCGACGTCCCTTGACTCATCGGCTGGCCCATAGCGTGGCCCATCGGCTGCCCGATTAATCCTGCCATTGGATGCGCCATCATTGGCATTCCTGCCATGCCGCCGGCTACAGAAGCTGGCTGCATGGTGACTTCAATTTTTTGATCTTTTGATTCAAATTTAACGTGATTAAAGCCTTGCTTACGCATTAGCTCCATCAATTGCTCAATGTTTTTTAAATCCATGAAAGACCCCCCCAATATAGTAAACTATGCTTGTACTTTTGAAAGGTACTCGTTTGTTCTTGTGTCAATGCGCAGTACGTCGCCTTCTTTAATATGAAAGGGCACTTGAATGGACAATCCCGTTTCAAGCTTCGCAGGTTTTCCTCCGCCGCCAGACGTATCACCTTTTATGTTCGGCTGAGTCTCAATGACTTTGAGGTCGACGTGATTTTCAACGTCAACAGCCACGGCGCGACTTCTAAAGAACGTTACGCGAGCCGTCCGGTTTTCTACCATATAATTAGCTGCATCACCGACTTCATCATCTGAAAGTGTAGTTTGCTCGTAGTTTCCCACGTCCATAAACGTCCAGCGATCGCCTTCCTTGTACAGGTACTGCATTTCGCGAACTTCAACATCTGGAATCGCCACTTTTTCACCAGACTTGAACGTCACCTCTACAACTTGCCCCGTCTCAAGATTTTTGAGGCGTGTGCGACAAAAAGCATTACCTTTGCCTGGACTTACATGCTGGAATTCCACTATGTTCCAAGGCTTATTGTTGTATTCGATTTTTAAACCTTTACGAAAGTCCTGAGTAGAGTACATGTGGATTCCTCATTCAATTAAATAGCCAGAGGATAGAGCCTCCAGAGTTTGGTCGGCAAGAGTAACCCAATAATTGGGTTCATGGCAAGAGTTTGAAGGCCCCCTTCTGGCAAATGGAGGCTGCAATTCACGTTTGGGGCATGCTTATGCCATTTTTTTAGTCGACGAAGTGCGTCAGACACTTTCCCCAAACAATTTTTTCAGTTTTATTGATATCTAGTGGTATTATCCTAGGATAATGCCAAAATTTTAAGTCCTGAAATCATTAGTCTAAAATTGAGCTTGCGCATGAGTCCACCACTTTTAAATCTTGAAATCATTGAGTCCGTATGTACGCAAATGGCAACTGCGGAGGCCAAAAAAAATTTTTGGGTCGAATCCTTAACCCTGTCTCTCGATTCCCTGAACTCCAGCTTCGTAAAATACAAGGCTGCCATCGTCGAGAAAAATCCAGTTGAATTATCTAAAGCGGCGCATAAAATTAGTGGCACAATCGGATTCGTTGGAGCTTCAAAACTATGCGAGCGGTTAAACGCCCTTCACGCGGAATGCGAATCGGGCACCATTTCCTGGCCTTTAGGCGATGATACCGCAATCCGCGCCGCTGTTTCGCAGGTCATGGCCGAACTTGAAGCGGCGCTCCTTTGTCCACCAGTTTAATCAATCTTTGGCACTTTCGCGCCAAAAACTACTTAGCCTGTTTTTTTTCAACTCGTCGCATTTTGAATGGCTTTGGTTCGTCGTTAGTTCCGATAGTGAATGCAAGCTTGGAATGCCTAACCACCTTGAGCAGATCGCCGCGAAAAGACGACATGCGCACAAAACGCTCACGCTGAATTCCCTGGCCAGGAGCCCGAATATCTTTGCCGCCTGTCGCGTGAATGATATCGCCAGAATCCATACCGTGAATGGCTTCAACGATGACCACATGACCCCGATAAACTAACATATCGCCGGGAATTATTTGCGCCACATTGGTGCCAAGAGAGATTAACTGATATTTTTTTTGAAGGAGTGCCGGATCCATTTCAAGAAGTTCGGAAGTCGTAATATATGGAAACGTGAGGCCTGCACGCTCGAAAACCATTTGCGAAAAGTGAGAGCAATCCAAACTGCATTGAGCGCATATAGGGCATTGCTTGAAACGTAACTTTGGCGCTGGTTGTAATTTTTCGAGACATTCGTTACACCCTGTACACGTCTTGTCATCGCCAAGGTTGGCTCCGCCAAATACATAAGACACTTCGAGGTTTTCAAGCATATCGATGCCTGCCACCCTGATTTTTTCTTGGTAAATTGATAAATCAGAACTCTCAGCTGCGTTCGCCCCAAAAAGTACGCCGATTAAAGGTAATAATTTCGATATATTGAACGCGAATCGGTGCATTTTTCATTCTCCTCCTCACATTATAGCTCAACACTCCGATATAATAAAAGAATAAATTGCATTGAACGAGGTTGCACCGAGAACCCTAAAGAGACTTTTTCGGTACTAAGTTCGACATGATAACGCGAGGACGATTTGGACCTTGAAACGAACAAATTGAATGGCAATACTGGAGATAAAAATCCAGCCGACGACGAGGCTTTGCCAAAAAAAGACGAGGCAACGTTTTGTGAATTAAAGACTCTGCAAAATAGTTCTGCTGTTTTTTCACGTCCATCGTCGCCAATTTTCAAATTCAATTACTTTCGAGCAGCATTTCTATTTGAGCTCGGCTTGCTGGTTGGCATGGCCTGCTTCGTCTGGACTTTTTGGCACAACTGGTGCCCTGACGGTGTGGAAACGTGCGTCGGAGGCAGCAAACTGGCGCCCGCACATTTCTTGCTCTTGTCTTTTTTGCGCCCTATTTTATTGACTCCAAATGTCTTTACATCAATCCTTGCCGCTAAATATTTTAGCACCGGTCACGCTATTCTATTGGCAGCCTTAGGCAGCGCTTTCTCGACAATTCCGGTCTATGGCTTAAGTTATTTAGTAGGACGCCGCATTGTCGTGCCTTGGATGGGAAGAAATCTTCCTTCAACCCTACGACTCATGCGAACACAAGATTATAAATTGATTTTTGCGGCTAGGTTAATTCCGATTTTCCCCTTTGACGTCATTAGTTTTCTCGCGGGAGTTTTCACTCTGAGTCCAAGACGGGTATTTGGCTACACTTTGTTGGGAATTCTGCCCGAGTGCATTGTGACGGTCTACCTCTCCAATCCAAGCATCACGCTCTATGGCCGAACTGTGAACGCAGTTGGATTGACTTCAGCTGTCATTTTAGTTCCCCTATTTATTTTTGAATGGCAAAGCCGAAAACGCGGCCGAAGCCTTTGGACCACTCTCAATGACGCCTACCGTGAGATTATGGAGGAAGCTAGCAAGAACAATCAAATTGTTCGCCGCAATCAAAAAATTGACCCCACAAAAACACCTGTTCTTCTGCTCTACGGTTTCTTTTCGTCGCAAAGAGCTCTCAATGTCATCGAGCGGCAACTTATTACCGCAGGATTTGATGTGTTGAGTTTTAACCTCGGCGGGCTCTTTGGTACCTTTTTCACCCACGGGGTCATGGAAACATCAAACTTTATTGACTACAAACTTAAACGGCAAATGGATCGCCACGGTTTCAAAAAAGTACATATTGTGGCCCACTCAAAGGGCACGTTGGTTGCCTTGTGGTGGTTATTGAAGCTGGGCGGTCATAAATACTGCAATAAATTGATTGCCATGGCTCCCCCGTGCAGTGGAAGTTATTTCACCTATCTTGCTCTCGCCACGCCCTTAGGTTTCTTCTGGCGAGACGTTTGGCAGATGCGACCGGGAAGCCGTTTTCTGAAGGTTCTAAAAGATAGTGACGTTCCCGACAGCCTGCAAATCCATCAGATTTACAGCGTCAATGACACCGTTTCGCGTGGCGTAAATGGTATTTTCGTACCGAAAAGTGGTCACAAAAATATTCACAATTATTCCATGAATGGTTTGAGCCATTTCGAATTCATCATCCGCCGTGAACCAATTAAAGAGGTCATCAAAATTTTGAGAGATGATCCCGAGGCCAGTCGCCTTCTTGACTCGGAAGACATGACCCCGCTATCGAGCCTAACAGGCTCCTAGGCACCCCATAGCGCCAATAGCTTACTTTTTTGAACCTGCGACAAAGCACAGGGCTATTTGGACCGAAGTTCTTTGCGGAGAATTTTTCCTACGTTTGATTTCGGCAACTCATCCCTAAATTCATAAAATTTTGGAGTTTTGTAGCCGGTTAAATTCTCTTTCGCAAATTCTCGCAACTCAGCTTCCGTTAAACTCTTGTCTTTTTTAACCACAAACAACTTCACTAACTCACCAGAATGAGGGTCCGCAACTCCAACCGCTGCACATTCCGACATTTTGGGGCACCCCATCATCACATCCTCAACTTCATTCGGATAAACGTTAAATCCGGAAACTAGAATAATGTCCTTTTTTCGATCCACGATTTTGATGTAGCCTTCACTGTTCATGAAACCTAAATCTCCGGATTTAAAGAAACCATCCTCCGTCGTGACGTTGGCCGTTTCTTGGGCTTGGTTCCAATAGCCAAGCATCACCTGAGGTCCCCGAATGCAGATCTCACCAATATCGCCGCTTTTGCAAACGCTATTATCGTCAGCCCTAATCGAAACCTCGGTTGAAGAGATGGGCAGGCCTATAAATCCTGAGTAAACGGTGTTTGTCATGGGATTTAAACAGGCCGCCGGCGAGGTCTCCGTCAATCCGTACGCCTCAATTAAGGCCACTTTTGTCGTCTCTTGCCAACGCTCGGCAACGGCCTTTTGCACCGCCATTCCTCCGCCAAGGGATAGGCGCAGTGAGCTAAAATCAACGTTCTTGAATTCTGGGTCGTTGAGTAACATATTAAAGAGACTATTGACGCCTGTGATCGCCGTAAACTTCCATTTTTTGAGCTCGCTTACAAACCCTTTTACGTCGCGCGGATTTGTGATTAAAACATTGAGAGCCCCAAGGGACGTGAACGTTAGGAAATTCGCAGTCAGTGAAAAAATGTGATACAGCGGCAAAGGAGTAATAATAATGTCGCCTTTTGGACTGACCATATTTTTAATCCATTCACGTGCTTGCATCATGTTTGAAACAATGTTTCCGTGGGTCAACATGGCGCCTTTAGAAACCCCCGTAGTCCCACCGGTATACTGCAAAAACGCAAGATCTTCGTGCCCCAGTGTTTGCGCAGCGACTTGCGTGGCATTACCTCGACAAATCGCCTCCGACATTGTGATGGCCCCAGGGATCTTCCAGGCTGGAACCATTTTTTTAACTTTTTTGATAACAAAATTAACGATGTGATTTTTTGGAAACGTTAGCATGTCGCCAATCTGAGTCGTGATCACATGTTTGATTTGAGTTTGAGCTAAAACTTTTTCCAACACAGCTGCCGAGTTTTCAAACAACACAATGGCCTTCGCCCCAGAATCCTTAAGTTGATGCTCCAACTCTCTGGCGGTATAGAGCGGATTACAGCTAACGATCACGAGGCCTGCCTTCAATGCGGCAACCATTGCCACCGGATACTGCAAAATATTTGGCATCATGATCGCAATCCGGTCGCCTTTGACCAACTTCAAATCATTTTGAAGAAAAGCACAGAACCGCAAAGCACGGTCGTTCAATTCCCCATATGTCATGGTCGTGCCCATACAGTGAAACGACGGTGAGGATGAAAAAGCGGTAAAGGCTTCGTCAAATATCTGATTAATCGACGAATAGCGCGACGCGTCAATTGTTTTGGCAACGGTCGACTCATAGCTCTTATACCAAATATGCGGCATATCATTCTCCTGCGCAAAACTGCTTTAGACTTGTTTCATTTACTTGTTGCCCGTGCGAGCTGATTGACTAACCGGTCGAAGGCATTCGCAAATTTCTGTTTGTGACTACCATCAAATGTACCATGCCCTCCCCGCACTTCACCAGCACTTCTGAGTTCTTGCATCAAATTTCGCATGGAAAGCTTCTCCGCAATATTATTCGCGTCAAAAATGTCCCCGTGAGGACTAAGTGCGATGGACTTTCTTTCGACAATCCGGGCCGCCAAGGGGACATCGGCGGTGATCACCAAATTCATCGGTTCGACATGGGACGCAATGTAATCGTCCACTGCATCGAACCCGCCAGGCACTACAATCATTTCGAAAAGTGGCGATTCTTGGATTCGCATCCAACTATTACCCACGACTAAAAGTCGGCATTGAATACGGCTTGCGGCCTTAAAAACTAATTCTCTAACGACACGAGGGCAGCCGTCATTGTCTATCCAAATAATCATTTTAGTTAATCATTCCAAGCCTAAAATAAAAGTCCAAAAGTCTAATAGTCCAAAATGCCGTACGAGAATTATAAAAACACGCGGTTCACTTTTAATATGTTCCTAATTTTGTGCAACTCCTGCTGATCAACTGCAGAAACCTCTTGATCCGTCCTGATGACGGCCATGGCTTTGCCCCCGCGGCGATTTCGACTCAACTCAAACGTTCCGATGTTGACGCCTTTGACGCCCAGAAAGTGCCCCAAATCACCGATAACTCCTGGCTTGTCTTCGTTTTCGACCAGCAGCATGTGACCTGACGGCTCGGCCTCGAAATGATAATCGTTAATTAAAGACAATCGAATAATTTGATCGTCAAACACAAGGCCACCAACTTTAAGAGATTGGGCCTCGGGTCCGGTTAAACTAATTTTCAACGCTGAACGATAGCTATCAAACTGCGGATCTGAATTGTCGGTTACGTTGAGGCCGAGTTTTTTTGCGTGAGTCTCCGCGTTGACAAATGACACGTAACTATTGACCACTCGCGAGACGTAGCCCTTCAAAAAACTAAGGCGAATCAGCGAATGATCGGATCCGGCGATATCACCCCGATACGAAATTTCAATGTGACTAGGATTGAAGCCTGCAATTTGCCCCGCCAAACTGCCTAATTTTTCAGCCAAGACGGCATAGCTTTTAACTCGCTGGTCATTCAACACTCCAACCTGTGGGAGATTTACAGGATAGTCGACGACGCCGCCGTCCAATGCCTTTACCACCTGATCATAAATGGTCTCGCCAATAGCCAGTTGGGCCTCTTCTGTCGACGCCCCAATGTGCGGCGTGCACCATATATTGGAAAGCGCTAAAAGTTCAGGATTCAACTTCGGCTCAACCTCAAAGGTGTCAACTCCTAGACCAGATATATGCCCAGACTTAAGCACCTCAATGATATCTGTCTCTTTGAATATCCCGCCACGTGCCGCATTGATCACCCAACTGCCTTCGGGCATGGCCAAAAAAATGTCTTTTGTCGCCATTCCCTTCGTCTCTTTGTTAATTGGAACATGAAACGTGAGAATGTCGACTTGGGATGCCAGCTCTTTTAGGGAATTGACACGCCGCGCGCCATTGGCTTCAAAAATATTTGGAGCTACATACGGATCATAAGCGGCCACGTCCATGTCAAAGCCTCGAGCGAATTTCGCAACGCGGTGCCCGACGTTCCCAAGGCCAACGATGCCGATGCGTTTTCCCTTTAGTTCTCGGCCCGTAAATCGGTGACGATCCCAACCGCCAGACTTGACGGTTGCGTGGGCTTGAGGAATATTTCTGAACATTCCAAGCAGAAGCCCAAGAGTAAGTTCCGCAGCACTATTCGTATTTTTTCCGGGGCAATTGATGACCAAAATACCCTTTTCAGTCGCATAATCAATATCTATATTCCCGACCCCGACGGCAGCACGAGCAATCACTTTCAAATCGGCGCAAGCGTCAATGACCGCCTTGTCCACATCTGTTTCACTACGCGTAACCAATACTTGGCAGCCGGCAATGAGCGTAAGCAGTGACTTACGATCACAGTCGGGGTGGTAGGCTACGTTCAATTTTTTATTGTGACTAAAAAGATCGATGGCTGAACGATGAAGGGCACCCGTGATTAAAACCTTGATTCTATCAGACACTTGTTGCCACTCCGTTTTACTATAATCTCAAACATGATCCATCCATTCATTTTTGTGAGATGGATAGCGCCCCAAAGTTTGGAGGCGTCTTGGCATTTGAAATAATTTGAGATCTCGACAATATTTTCATTGCTCCGGTAATCGGTGCCGATTCAATGACTGTGACGTTCACCTTCACCTGATCTTGACCCCAATACTCATAGAGCTTATCACCAACCTTGGTCGCATCATAGCCTGACACAAATATTTTTTCATTCGATTTCATTGGCCTTGATAGTGCCAACCGTAACCGAACCCAACCGTGTACTGGCGCTACTTGGGCGTAACTTGCGGTGGTGAGTTCACAGGCTGTAACACTTGCCGTACATGGATCTTGTTGTGATGGGGCAAGGTAAAATCCATCCATCTGATCGCTCGCAAGTTTTTCTGTGCTTAAATTAAATACTTGTCCGTTCCTTTGTAGGGGGCGTTCTGGTGTAAGCGTCCACGCTGTTGGACCCGCCGTTGGCCCGAATGCAGCCCAACGGTCGCCATGTTTTGTTATGGCTACGTTTTTATGAACCATCTGAGTCAAACCAAAAAAAATGCTGCTGGCAGTAACCGCAGGTTGCACTTGATAATTTCTTAGAAACGAAATTTTATCACTAGCACCTGGTGTTGAATCACCACCGGAAACCTGGTCGCTATTTGACACTAAAATCACGCCGCCACCGCCTTTAGTTATTTTGGCAGGCTTGTCGATCAAATTCACCAACACGACCTGCCAGGTCGATGCGGGATCGACTTTAAGACCAGACTCCTTTGCGCGTTTGACAAGTTCAGGTAGCACAGCACTATTTAGATGGCTCGACTTTGGACCCTTTCCCACAAACCAAATGCTAGTGTGGTCAGAGACGAACGCCATCTCAGTCACGATCTTTGGTGCGACAGGCGGCACATCCCCGGTTGCTGCCGTAGTGATTTTCTGATTGCCGCCCATCACACTTTGATTCGGATCACTTAATGCTTTTCTAGCCACTGAGTTATTCAAATCGACACTTGCTAGTTGCGTCGTTCCGCGTATTTCAATTTTTTCACCTTTTTCCACCGGAATCGCAAAGTTTTTGGTCGAATACAGCAATTCTCTTTCCGTTTTCTTCGCCATGCTTAAGGACACCGTTTTCCCTAGCGTAACGGGAATATACTGCCGCCACTCGCCGAAGCTATCGGTGGTACCAACCAATTTGCCCTCATTTTTAACCACCGCCCCTGCGATCGGATGTCCCGACGCGTCAAGTGCTCGAACTTCAAAGTAAGCGAATTCTTGCGACTGGGCAGCAAAAACTTTCCACGGCTTCAGTTGGCCTGCTACGAAGCCGAGAACACATAATGGAAAAGCGAGGTAGGCCAACAGTTGAATCGCGCGAGATTGTGATGGAGCCACGCTAGATCCCATTACGGCTTGTCTGGAATCACTTCCACGCTTGTCTCTGGCTGCGACATGAATCTCTCCGAACAAGTTTCTATCGCTAAATGAGTCGTCCAATCCAATGAAAGGGTCAAAAGTTTGGAATTCATTTTTCTTATTTTTACTACCGCCAAAGATTCCCATGGAACCACTCCCCTTTCAGAGGATACAATTAAGAATATATTTTTGATGACGCCGCTTTATGTGAGAAGATGACCGATGCGAAGCCATTACCTATCCAAGAAATAGCCTAAAAAACTGACCCCCTTAGT
>CANJQY010000004.1 GCA_947476525.1 Oligoflexales bacterium | reverse complement strand
CGCTGGGACTTTGTCTTAAAGAAATTGGGCTCTCTACTTCTAGGTACTATCGGTGGCGAAAACTTGCCGTTGCTTGCCAGCTCAGCGACGTTCCATCATGCCCAAAGCTCAAGCCTTCGAAGCTCACCCAAAAGGAGCTGTCTGAGATGAAAGAGATTGTAACATCACCAGCATTTGCCCATTTCTCCATTCGAGCGTTGTCATGGCTTGCTAAGCGGACCTGTTCGGTCCATATTTTTATCATTATTTGCGTAAATAAATAAAGTGGCTCGATTCCCGCTCGGCGGTCCCTGAGCTTTTCTTGAGGTTGTTCGAGATTTACTTGGCAGTTACCTAACCCTCATGTATTATCGATCAATGGGTTGATTGATAATACATGAGGTATTTAATGGCACACTACCGAGTACGATACATTGAGAGTTGGATTCAAAAAATGATGTGCTATAGTCCCATTGTAGGATTGTTTGGCCACCGTCAGGTGGGGAAAACATCACTCGCAGAACGGTTGTCAGATGTTTATTTTACAATGGACGATAAAACTTCATTGCAGCTAGCAGAGTCAAGTCCGCATGAGTTCCTATTGGGTGCGGCTCGAAGAAACAAAACAGTCATTATCGATGAATGCCAATTGTCTCCGGCACTGTTTCCCGCATTGAAAGAATATGTTCGAGTTCATAAAAAGCCTGGACAATTTATATTGACGGGCTCGGTTCGGTTCACCTCTCGAAAGGTTATTCGCGAATCTCTAACCGGTCGAATTGTAAACATTGTCATTCCACCGCTAGGTTCCGGTGAAATATGCGAAATTAATGAGCCAAAAGTTATGGAAACAGTTTTGACCCTTGGGCTTGAAAGTGGATTAAGAATAGCTCATAGAAATTTGGGAAATGTCGGCATTGCAAAAAATTTGATTTCCACCACTGCAAAGTTCGGAACTTACGGAGGACTACCCGGAGTATGTTTCATACGAAACCAAAACGTGAGAAATTCGAAGATTGCGTCACAGATAGAAACCATTCTTGAACGAGATTTGAGACAGATTTTGGATACTACATTGCCGCACACAACATTGTTGAGAGTCCTTAAGGAGTTGGCGGCAAACGTGGGCGAACCTCTAAACCTTGCATCAATTCAGAGGAAAACACGTGTTTCCGTCAATACCTTGAGACGACTGCTAGCTGCATTTAATGCCATGTTTTTGATTGAAATAGTTTCTCCTATGGAAGGTAACGGGCAACCATCGATTTTTTTTATTGACCCAGGCGAAGCCTTTTTTTTGGCGGAAGGCCGGCTAAGTCAAAGTCAGGTATTAGCTCAAGCGATCTATTCAAATACTATCGCTACCTGCTCGGCATTGTGGGATTCAAAAGTGGGGCCTCTTGCAGTTAACTGCCACAGGACTCGTGGAGGTACGGATATTCCCATTGTTTTGAGAACTACAAAGGCGGCTTTTGGATTGCTACCATGGTCTGAAGGCATGCACTTTGAATCCGTATTGGCACAAACAAAAAGTTTTATGAAAGTTACAGGGGCTAGAGGTGTGATATTAATCTCAAGTGAGGGGACGGAAGTTAAGCGGCACCATGAGTATTTGATAGAACTTCCGCATCATATTTTCATTTCATAAATTGACGATTTAAATGAACCAAGAATTTGGGCTCTGGTGCTGTTAACAGGGCTCTGGTGCGAAAACTCTCAACTTCAGGTATAGTCCGCAATTCATCTTCATTCCCGCCCTCTGTGTCAAAAAGGGTGAGACAGCAGATGGTTTTGAAACAAAGGAGCCGCCGCCGAAATAAAACGGCGGCGGCTATGCTGTAGATTGCAAACTAAAATCGAGTGACAAACAACGTGCGCACCTCCGGGCGGCCGTCTTTTGATATTTTTCAAATAACCATTAACACTTCGACGCCAACTGATTCCCAAAAATTATGTTGTGCTCACATTTTAAAAAGGGCCCGCGGTTTCAGGATGCGCTCTTAGATCTGTTGCAACTGATTTTACAGAAAAATCTGTAAAATCGTTCCTCGCTAAATCTGTAGTCATAAGAAAAACCTCGCAAGTTTTATTTTTTATCCAAATATATTCCTTGTAATTTGTTCCATTTAAAAAAATCGCAGGCCACAATACACTCTCCTACTACTCGTCTGGCCTCGCTCAATCTCCCGTCTAATCATAAATTCTTGGTTAACACGTTTGAAATCACGAATACACGTACAAAACATTGATCGATAGTCATATATGCCCTTTGCTGTTCGGCCCAGCAGTCTTTGGGTGCGTCCTAAAATCGAGAATGGCGCAGTTGATACAATCAACTGCAAAATACAGAGCTTCACAAATACTCATACAACACCTCCTTTACTCATCAAGAAGACTTCCGACAACCGGAGCCTGCCCCCTTAATAAATAACCAGTCGGCAAGGTGATAATAAACATGAGACAATCGTATAACGTACTGTTTTGTATTGACTTTTAGGGTGCTATTTATCGACGTGCACAACTAACAGCCACAGCCCCTGGGGTCTATTGCAAATTAGTTTAAGTCCCTGATTCCTGGTTCGCTTGAGCCATCACATAGTTAGTATTAAGCAATCCGCAGACTTGCATGATTTTCATTTTAAAGTAGTCCATATTTCGGTAGCCGTAGGCTCGCCTTTTGATTGTCTTGATCACGTTGTTAACTCCTTCTGACAATGCGCTGGTGACCGGAGAATCGTAATAGCCTGCCACCATGTCCCACCTGGCTTCAAGATGCTTGAACCAGCCCTTAAGGGACGGAAATCCTGCTTCCATGATCCATTTGCCGGTTTTATCAAATTGTTCTTCGGCCTCCTTGGCTGATTGATGTTTAAATATTTGCAGCACACTTTCTTTAATAAGTTCTAGCTTTAAAAAAATCTTATTATTTTTTGCCACCTCGTTTAGTTTTTCTTGCTCCCCTGTAGTTCTGCGGTCGGCTCGCATTGACAAGATATACTTAAATTTGCCCGATATCTTGGCCTTCTCGACTTTCTTGAGATCGAACATCTTTATTACAAGCTTGCGAGCCTCATTTAGTGCTTCCAAAAATGACTTCATGACGTGGAACTTGTCGTAAACGATCTTGGCGTTGGGGCAATGTTCCTGGGTCGACTTTAAGTAATCTTCGTGTTGGTCTTGAGCCACTACTTGAATTCGAGCACATGCCTCAGGCCCAATGTGTTTATAGAATTGATCCAGTCCCGACTTCCTACGAGTATCAGTCACCCAGATAACTTTTCGGCTTTTCATGTCAGTAATGATAGTCAGAAATCTATCGTTTCTCGTTTCACCCTCTTTTGCTTTCTTTCTTGCGTAGACCTCGTCCACAGAAATTTTAGTGACCGCCGGCACCTTGTAATTCTTTTTTAAACGACTCAAACGTCGATAATCAAGGCGCCAAATTGTAGATCTATCTTCTCCAGTAAATTCCGCTACACGTGATACCGCAGCAATTTCCGTCAATTCTTCAATGGTTGTCTCGTAGGCTTTGGTTAAATGTGGTGATTCTTCTGACAAAAAATCGATGGTCTCTGAACGTATTTTTTTACAAGACGGGCAAAAGCCCTTACGCCGCCAAAGCACTATAAATGCATCGTAGTTAAATAATGGCAAATATTTGGCCCGAATCCGGTGGCGGCCGTGGGTACTTTCGAGCTGAGAATCACAACGGCGGCATTTCAATGCTGTGTTAATAGGCTCCACTGCAATCAATATAAAGCCTTGCTCTAAATGTTTGTGGGTTTCCACATATTTATATCCGTCAATTCTAACAAAGTCTGCTATGCTCATCCGTGAGCCTCCTGTTGTGTAGGGTTGTTTTTTGCAAACCCATTCTACACTAACTTGGGGCTTATTTTTTTAAAATTTATTAAGTCGCTCGGCGCAGGCTGTACTCAGCCAAGCGAGCAAACAAGCGTCGTAATCTAGCGCCAAAATTGACACCAAAAATTTCTTGACGCGCGTTAGTAAAACAACATTGCGCTGTCATTTGTATAAAATGTGACCAACAAATTTGAGATAGATTCAGCCCCTGACCTAATTGGCAGCGGCATGCTTCTGCTGCGCGACGCCCAGCGGACATTCAGGTTTCTGAGGCAATGATCGGGGATTTGGCACACATCAGGCGCGAGATCAGCCAAACAGTCAAGCTAACGGACCCTCAAAAGACGTTTTTTTAGGTAATATCCGCACACAAGAAGCGCGATGATGACCGCTAGTCCAACATACATCCCTAATTGCGCATGCCGAATCACACCTTCTAGCACCTCGAGGTTCTCGCCGAATAAATCTCCAATGTAAATCCAGGTGGGCACTGAAATTAGGGCTGCCGACCCATCGAGTAAGAAGAATTTCCAAACCGGTACCCGGTAAGTTCCACCGGCAAAAAATAACGGCGTGCGAAATCCAGGCATAAACCGCGCCATAAAAATTACTTTGTCCCCGTACTTTTCAAAAATTGCCTTTACGGCTTCGTCGCGGCTCGCCGGTAACACCCATTTGAAAAATTTTGTGGTTCGAAGTTTTGTTCCAAAGTGACGACCTAGATAGAAGATGGTGAAGTCGCCAAGCAATACTCCTACCATGCACAACGCAACTGTGAATTTAAAGTCAATGATTCCACGAGACGCTAAAATGCCAGCGGTCACGAGGGTGATGTCTTCGGGCATTGGAAAGCCGAAGCCGCAGGCGAGCAGGACAGCGAAAATAACCCAATAACTTTGGGTCCCAAATGGTTGAATGAAGTGGAGGAGGTCGATCAAATATTTCATCGTGTACCCTGAAGTTATTTAAAAATGGAGCGAAAAAAGCCCTTAATCGCTGCCGGTTGAATTTCAATCATTCCAGAAAGAATCGCTGAGGTGAATAGTATCGATAAGATAAACGTACCAACAAAAATCAATCCGATGGCAAGTCGCGGCGTCATGATCGACCGCGAACGCCTTGGTCCTGTCGAGGTCGAATTAAGATTTTCTTCCATGGTTGGGAACTCGCGGTGTGTTGTTTTGATGATTGAGAACTCCAAGTTTTAAGTCTACTACGTCTAACCTAACTCCGTCCAATCTTCATCGGGCTATGGCGCGTGTCTCAGGGATGATAGGTTTGACAGTAATTGACTTGAAAAAGAACGATCATGCTGCCGAGGGCACATCAGCCGCGGTGCCGCTCCTGACGCGCGCAAGTCTTCGCATAAGCGCTCTAGGTGGTGCTCGGTTGCAGAGACAAACCCAAGGCTGGCGCTTCCAAAGGCTCTTGCGGCAGACACCAACTTCATCACGGGATGCATCGTGTGATCTGCGCCCAGGCCGCGAAGTGGTGCCAATACAGACATACCTGTGATGGGTGTCCATATTTTTACGGTGCTTGGGAGTGCAAGGCGAGTCAAGGCTAAGGCCTTCATATATTCGCAGGGCATAATCAGGTCGTTATCTGCAACGCGGAAGGCAACACCGTAGATCAGGGCGTTGGTGGCAAGTCTAGTCCTGATCTCTGTGACGTCGTCGGCCCACGTGGACCAGTCGGGCGCGTTTGTTAGTGACTTCAAGGTGATGAGTGGTATGACGGCTATTTCAGCGGGTTGAGCACAGCCGAACACCAGCCATTTGTCGGAATTAGAGAGGTTTTTGTCTGAGGTTGCCTCTTCGATCACATCGAGTCCCGCTCGCCTAAGGTCAACGAGTGTTTCTGTGGTTTTTTGCCCGAGAGAGTTTGCTGTGGCCAGGATCGAGGCGGCCCCGCGTAGAACAATTGATGAGGCCGGCGACACGGATTTTGTGGCAGCAACATATTCAGCCATTGGCATTGGTTTCATTAGTTCAGAGGCGTCGAGCACGATCGTAAGTGCGTGCCCGGCGTCATTGAGTACATGGCTTTCGGCTTGTATTAAGGCTTGGCGAAGCGCTGCCGTGAAGGGGCCCACAGATTGACTGGAGTCCACTTTCACGGTGACAGATTCGATCAGAGTTTGTCCTTGTTTTGTGCTGTGATTCGCCGCGTCTAGGGCGGCTGTAACTTCGTGCAATGGAGCTTGCATCGCCACCTTCCACAGGCCAGACGGTGTGGTTGTATCTCCGTTTTCTAAGGCCAGCAATAATTCGCGAAGGCTTGCGGCCTTGTCAGGCGACATTTGATTGTCGATTTCGCTATTTTTGATCGGCGTCAAGTGGGTCAAATCGTGATCGTGTACGGGGCTGTAGAGGGTGGTGCGTTCAACGGGAATCCTCCCACTGCGACGAATTAGATTTTCGAGATTATTTCGAGTCATGATCATGCCCGCACGGCCACCAGCAGCGTGCGATATTTTTTCTTCGACCACGGTTCCATCAAGATCATTTGCCCCAAATTGTAGGGCCAGCTGAGCGATGTCTTGACCTAGCATAACCCAGTAACTTTTGATGTGCTTAAAATTATCAAGATACAAACGTGCCACGGCAATCGTGCGCAAGTCGTCAGCCCCGAACGTGTAGCGATTTATTCCCATTTCATTTTGGAATGGCTGAAAAGCTAGGGGGATGAAAACGTTAAAGCCGCCAGTTTCATCTTGAAGGTCTCGCAGACGGCGCATATGATCCACACGATGATCGTAATTTTCGATGTGGCCATAGAGCATGGTGCAGTTGCTGCGAATACCTAGATTGTGGGCCGTGCGATGCGTCTCGATCCACTGATCACCTGAAACTTTTGTGTCACAAATTACATCGCGAACTTCAGCGTGAAAAATTTCCGCCCCGCCCCCTGGAAAAGATCCGAGGCCCGCATCGCGAAGTTCAAGCATTACTTCTGCTATAGTTTTTTTAGCTCTGCGAGCCATCCAGTCGAGTTCGACGGCCGTAAAGGCTTTTAAATGGACCTCAGGATAGGCCTTATGCATGGCGGAAATCATGTCGACATAACGTTGAAAATTCCAACGTGGGTGCAGGCCACCCACCATGTGAAGTTCCGTGGCGCCTTGTTGGACGGCCTCGCCCGCCTTGACCAACATCTCGTCGATTTCGTAGGCGTAGCCACCAGCTTCGCCGGGCTTTTTGCTGTAGGCACAAAATTTACATGACAAGGCACAAATATTGGTGGGATTAATGTGGCGATTGATATTGTAAAAAACAGCATTGCCATTTTTTCTGAGGTTCACCCGATTGGCAAGTCTACCCAATTCGCCTAACTCTGCGTTCCGGTAAAGCCACGAGGCGTCGGCTTCGGTTATTCTAGTTCCACTCTCGACTTTTATGGAAATATTACGCATCATCATTTGTGGTCTCCATTGCGTGTTTTACGGGCTTAAATGACCGGCTAAATCGATTGGTAGAAATAGACCTTTTTGGGCACCCTGGTCAAACATGGTACGAATCCCCGACAAGACATCTTCCTGAAACTCTAAGCTGCGGTGATTTACGTACATTGAAATATACCGATCCCCCATGGCTTCGTCCAGCAAGTCCTTTGCTGCCGCAGAATTAACCGCGCTAGTAATTGTAGCACTGCGATTTTCTAGCCCCACTTCAATGCTTCTGCGGTAGATGCGAGATAGGCGAGCAATGGTCTGGGGGCCAAGACTCCGCCGGATTGCGTTCGCCCCAAGTGGTAACGGCAATTGGAATCGGTTATGCCACAGGCGGCCTAAGTCAGAAATTTTTTGCAGGCCCGCCGATTCAGGATCAAGTTGCAATTCGTGGATCAAAATACCAGCATCCACGTCACCCGTCACGACCGCATTGCGAATATCCATAAAATACATGGGAACAGCGGTAAAGGGCCCAAACAATGCTTGAGCGGCAATGTGAGCCGAGGTGTTTAGGCCGGGTACAGCAATGCGTTTCCCACGAAGATCGTCTATGGACAAAGTGCTGCCGGGGCTCGTTACAATGGCAGGTCCGAATTCGTCGCCAACACTCGCGCCAACGGGCATCAGCAGATAGTTTTCCCGAAGATTTGGATAGGCCCCAACACTAATAGCCGTAATGTCGAAAACTGAATTGCGTGCGTCGTCGTTCAATTCTTGAATGTCGCCCACCGTAAAAGAGAATTCAAAATCCTCCCAGTCAACGCGTTTTTCACGAAGTGCTAGCACCATAAAAGCGTCGTCAGTGTCGGGGCTATACGCGATAGAAATATTTTGTTTTAGTTGGTTCATAAAAGCATCTCACAGTCGTCTCAAGGAATAAACAGTGGAAGGATCCGATCATTGCCGATTGTTTTTCGCACGCTAGCCATTGCACGGTCACAAAGTTCTGTGGGAAACAACGCTAGCACGCATCCTCCGCCACCAGCGCCGGTAATTTTTGCGGCTAGTGCTCCATTTTTCAATGCCAAGCTTACCATGTCGCAAACCGGCTGCGTCGCAACTCCCGCACTCACAAGTAACTCGTGATTTTGAGTCATTGCCGCAGCCATTCGCTGAAGGTCACCGTCCATTAAAGCACTTGCAGCGTTGGAGGTGATGTCGTTGAATTGATCGATCGCTGTGCTTGCGTGTTTGTCAAACCATGGCTTCGCCTTATAAACCATGTCAATGGTCGGAGACCGGAGGCCGGTGTCAAGTAAGGCAAAACACCAGGGGAGATTTGATCCTTTAGGTTTGTTGACAATGAGGGCCTGGGCATGTCGTCCACGCTCAAATAAAATAGCGTGCTCCAAAGAAATAACGGCCGTGTCCAAGCCTGAAGGAGTTCCGTGGAAACGGCGCTCTAATTTATTCGCCAACTCGGCCAGTGCCACTGGTGTCAATACGATGCCGCAAACCTGAGCCATTCCGCGCAGCACACCAACACAGATACTTGCGGAGGATCCAATTCCAGCCCCAATGATCAACGTACTACGAGCGTCAATGGAAAGATTAAACTTCGGAACTCCAAGAACTTCAAACGCATCGTCAACCATACGCACAAGTTGCTCTTGAGCAGGTTGCCCGCCAATCTGAAATTTTATGCACGGAGTCGACGTAGCAGCACGGTCTGTGTACATGCGAAAATTAATATTACGAGAAAGAAGAGGAACAGCAATGGCTCGCGCGCCGTAGACAACGGCGTGTTCCCCTGTGAGGATCACTTTGCCGGCGGCGCGAGAGGTGGCTTCGCTGCGCACCGGACGTCCACTCATGCCTAACTGCTGCGTGAACGAAAAATTTAGCGATTTTTCAGGCGAATTATTACTAATGTCAAGATTAATATTGGCAGTACTATTGCTGTTGATATTACTATTGATGTTGTCGACATCTGAACTCTGCGGAATATTAGGCATGTGCGCTCTCCGAAAAATTGCGGTCCATGGACGCTCGCGCACCTACGCGGCTACTCTTAATCTCTGGCCCAGTTCCAATTCGGTCGAGAATCAATTGCGCCCTCGGCCAATTGGCTTTGACGTGGGAAGAAACCATTGAGGCGTCCTCGGACCGGCAAATTAAATGCACGTTCGGGCCTGCGTCGATGGTAAACCATGCGGGGAGCAGGCATGCAAGGCGTTCCGCTCTGACCCACGAAATAAAATTAATCGTGTCTTCAGTAAAATACTGAACGGAAGGAGCCCCTGTCAGAGCCACTCCATGCATTTCTAGTGCGTCACATTCGATCTCACGGCCCAGTGTCGAAAGGTCTCGCTCGGCAATGGCCTGTTTGATCGCGGCTAGCCGGTCAGCTATACCCGCTAATCTCGGTTTGAAAAGTGGACTTGACCAAGCTGCTAAATGAGCTTCAGAAGAGGAAACATGTTTTTGAACGTCAGACAGCACGACGATGACGTCAGCTAAGTCCCAGTGATCAGAGGTAAACTCTTCGCTAATAAACTGTGACGTAGGATCTCCACCGGCGCCCCACTGGACAAAACCTCCGAACATACTTCTACCGGCACTACCACTGCCTTGGCGCGCCCAGTGCCCAAGCACCTGACGTGTTACGCCAGCCTTGTGAAGGGAGTCCCAAGACGATTCGCCGAGGAGTGCTGCGGTGGTGGCAAGCGTTAGTGCGGCAAAACCGCTGGCGCTGCTGGCAATTCCACAACCAGTGGGAAAGCTGTTTTTAGTTGAGATGTCTAAACCGCAGTCCCAGTCTGAATTTTGAGCGGGGTTCACATTATGAATGAGGTTCAATTGTTTTCTGATAAATTCAACGTGTTGAAATACTTTGTCGCCAGGATGTGTGACCGAGGAAATGGTGTTGCCCGCCATTGTAAAACGGTCAAAAGTATTTGCTGTGCGGCACACGTTTGTGGTCGTAACGCTTGCTGAGAGTGTCATGGAAAGAGAGTCGTTAGCTGGCCACTGGAGTTCAACGCTGCGTTTGCCCCAGTATTTCAAAAACGCGATATTACTTGGTGCGGTAGCAGAAAAAATATTGCCAGTTAAATCCCCAATTAAATCGATGGTGGGAACAATCATTTGTTTGCACCGCCGGAAGATGGTCTAGGGGTCGAGGAGGCCTGTTTGCTTTCGGGATTGTCTAAAATCTCACGTGGTGCCCCTGTAATTCGTGCCGCACCTGCTGCAAAAGGATAGTCAATGGGATGCCAGCCGATTTCGAGCAGAGCCAACATGGCAGCACGAGCCGTGTGTCGCGTCCCGATCAGAAGGATCGCATCTTCGCCGCCGGCGCCGGTGGTTTTCCAGCTCCAAGTCTGATCAAGGCCAGGTATTGTAGCCAATTTTTCCTTGACTTGATTCGGGAAATTCGGGTTGCCAGTAAACAAAGTTCGCACCGCTCCGCAGGCCGAGGCAAGCTTCTTCACGCTGTCTACAGTTGGCCATTTAATAGTGAAATTAAACGCGTCCACAAGCGTTTCCGAAATCTCCATCAGTCTGTCAAATCGATTTCCGAATTCTAGCCATGAAGACGTAGAATTTATAGTTTTAGTCGTAGGCGCGCCGTGGCCCCCAACAAACACATGAACCACATCTTCAAGGCCATTGAGATCGTGGCGAAACCAGGATGGACGCCACCTGTGGTCGGAGTGTTCGAACGAAAATTCGACCAATCCACCGGCGTATTGTGTGACAATGTCGTAACCACTGGCCGTGCCTTGACCCTCGGATTGCAATGTCCAGGCGGCTTGTATGGCTTCGATAGGAAGTGTGCCGGTGTTTGTCTTCTGAGGGTCATTTTTTAGAGATAAAAAAGCACCGCAAATGCCAAGACGCAGGGCTGACGATGAGCCAACGCCCGCACTCAAATCGAGATCGGATTTTACGCGAATCGTTCCACCGTGCATGCCAGTTCGTTTTGCTGCGTATTGGACCGCTCGACAAAGCATGTCTAATTGTGGCGAATGATCGTCTACGACAAACTTCGGCTCGGGCCATAGGTTGCTGTGAATTTCCCACTCGGCCGCATGAGGATGCCAGTCAACGGTAATCGTCATGCCGCAAGAGAGCGTGGCCGCCAAAGCATGGCCACCATGTAGCACGCTGTATTCGCCTGCTAGCATTATTTTTCCTGGGATGAATATTTCGATTGTTTTCAATTTTTCTCGTCTCGTGTCAGCAGTGCTAGTGACGTGATTAATGGCTCCGGTTAGTTATTGGAGGAGGCTCGGCTGGCCCACTCCTCCAGCATGTCGAGGTTTTTGCGGTGTAGCCCCATGTGACCTCGCTGAATACCCTCGGAGGCGAGAGCGCGAAGGGCTGATAGGTTCTGTGCAAGTCCAGTGGCCACGACAATCTGTGCCAGCGTGCTCGCATCAGGATTACCCATGATGCGCAAACTTGCCTGGGCTGTTGGATGAAGCTTCGTCACACCGCCGACCACTCCGACCGCCATTGGTATTTCCATCGAGCCGTGAAGATCGCCGTGAAGCGTTTTACGCCAAACAGCAAGCGGGCTGTAGCGTCCATCGCGACATGCCCACGAATGAACTCCGGCCTCAATCGCGCGCCAATCGTTTCCGGTGGCGATTAAGACGGGGTCAATTCCGTTCATGATGCCTTTGTTGTTGGTGGTCGCGCGGTGTACGTCATATTTTGCAAACAGGTACGCTTTTTCAATGCGGTCGACCACATCTTTGCCTTTATACTCAGGAGAGTCAAATGCGCTTGCAGGGATCAGACACTCAGCGCTGGCAAGGCGCCTTTCTGTGAGATTTGTTAATATTCTAAGCCCGATATCACAGGGAAGAATTTCAGGCATAATGGTCGAAACTCGTTCGCACATTGTATTGACAATGTTCGCACCCATGGCCTCGCGAGTGTCTATGTACAGATGAATGACGACGCTGCGCATTTCTGGAATGTAGCGCCAGTCCATATCGCAGGCGCCGCCCCCACGTGCAATTAATCGATCGTGCCCGTGATTGGCAAACGCGATAAGGTCTTGTTTGTGAGCTGCTAAAATTCCATCAAAATCACACTGGGATTTAAGGAAGAGTTGAATTTGGCCGGTCATGATCGGAAGCGTCGCAGAGGTTTTAAATCCGCCACCCATTCGTGCTAGTTTAGCGCCGTGACTGGCACCCGCAAGAACGCTGGATTCTTCAACGGCCATCGGAACTAAGACATTTTTGCCGTTAACCAGGAAATTTGTCGCGACACCAAGGGGCATCGAAAATGTGCCAACCGCATTTTCTATAAAAACATCAGCCAACTCACCATTGAGAGAGCCGAAGTGTCCAATGTGAAAGCGATCGGTTTCACTAAGACATGCAAGGCCAGCCACGACAGTCAGCCTTTCGCGGATGGATAATTCATAGAAACCAGGCAGCCTAGACGACAACCGAGCAACAGTATCAGCCGGGCCTGTGTGCCTGGTGTCTGGTTTGGTGAGACCTGGTCGAGTGTCGTCGAGTCTCGTTGGTATGTTGTCAGGAGTGTCCATAATTGTGATATTATGCCGAAAATGGTGGTGCGTTTATAAGGGCAAAAGAGGGGATTTTTACCACGAAGTTAAGCGGGATGTCTAGTGATTGTCGTGCCCCCTCTGACTTTGCCGGCAATGTATCTTATGGGCCCGATATTATAGATTTTTTTAATTTTTACTTTGTTCATAAATGGGCTATCCTTTAACTGGCCCCATCAAATGGATATTGGCAATTAATAAGGCAAACCATATGGTAATTAATGAGGCATACGATAAGGCAAATGACTCGGCAAATGATTCGGCAAGCCATGAGCCAGCGGGCAAGAGCTCGGAATCACGTCCAGAAGTCGCCGAAGAAGGCTACTCAGTGCCTCCGGCTGAAGATTTTTTGCCAACGCCCAAGGGGCCTCTTACCGAATTTGAAAGGATGCCCCGCAAAGGAAGCTTGCTACCAGGCGCCGTGTTTTTTGCGCTCATGACTGGAGCTAGTATTCTGAGGTGGAGTGATCCCGATAGATTTTATTATTTTGACGTGTCTAGAGAGAGCCTAACCGAGGCTCATCAATACTGGCGACTAGCAACGGCTATTTTCGGGCATGGGAATTTAGATCACTTATTGCACAATTTGCCGATTTATTTGTTTTTTGCTTGGCTTTTGCATGGGTATTTCGGATGGTTAGCTTCAGTGGTATTGCCTCTGGTGATCGGTATTGTTTCTAATGGACTGACCATTTATTTTTATGACGAGCAGGTTCATCTTTTGGGTGCCTCGGGCATGATTTTTGGAATGGTGGCACTTTGGCTGGTGCTATACGTGCGGTTTGATCACAGAAATTGGTGGGTCAAACGAGTCGGCAGAGCCATGGCCTTCGCACTCATGGTGCTGGTGCCTCAAACCTATGATCCGCATGTTAGCTATTTAGCTCACTTGACTGGATTTTTATGTGGCCTGATCTTAGGCGTTATCTTCACGCCGCTAATATCAGTTTACGCCCCCGTTAAATTATCTCTTAACAACGATCAAATTGGAGAATCCGCCGATGCTTGAAGGACTTTTGGTTTTAGGTGTCATTAACGCAGTTGGATGGGTCGCCGTTTTTTTGCTTCAACGTCGAACCAGTATCGTAAACAGCCAAGATATTTTTGCTGCAGCAACGGAAAAACTACGGATCTCGATCACTCAAGCACTAGGGGATGAGTCAGGTCGCATGCGTGCAGACGTAGCCAATGCCCACAAAAATTTGCGCGAGGAAGTCACTAGCTACGTTCGTGCGGGCCATTCGCAGATGGCTGAGGAATTGCGCGGGACGAGTGCCCAGCAGCTGACGCAACTTGACGTCATGTCAAAACAATGGGCTGGCATTGCAAATAATAATGAAGTGCGCCTGCGCGAACTCCAAAAAACAGTCGACGATCGGCTGCTGCACATCGAAAAACAAAGTGGAGAACGCCTAGAGTCCATGCGTAGGACGGTGGAAGAAAAACTTGAAGGCACCCTTGAACGCAGGCTTGGAGACTCCTTTAAAATGGTGGGCGACCGCCTTGAGCTCGTGCAACGCGGTCTCGGGGAAATGCAAGCACTCGCCAACGGAGTTGGTGATTTGAAACGTGTACTTACCAATGTTAAAACTCGCGGCACTTGGGGAGAAGTGCAGCTCGCCATGTTGCTGGAGCAGGTTTTGACGCAGGACCAGTATGAAGCCAACGCAAAAGTAGGCAAAGGGGCTGACGTCGTCGAATTCGCGATCAAGCTCCCGGGCAAGGACGACGACTCTGGCTCGGTCCTCCTTCCGATCGACAGTAAATTTCCGCTGGAATCCTATCACCGCCTACTCGAGGCCCAAGATGCTGGAAACTCCGATCTGGCTGCCGTGGCAAGGCGTGAGCTGGAAGCAGCGATAAAGGTCTCGGCGAAGGATATACGAGACAAGTATATTCACCCGCCCAAAACCACGGATTTTGCAATTCTGTTTTTACCAACAGAAGGTCTCTATGCCGAAGTTTTGCGCATAAACGGGCTAACTGAAAGGCTGCAGATTGATTTCCGGATAACAATTGCCGGTCCTACGACCCTGGCCGCAATTTTAAATAGTTTACAAATGGGATTTAGAACACTGGCCATCCAAAAGCGGTCGGGAGAGGTCTGGAAAATATTAGGTGCCGTAAAAGCTGAATACGGCAAGTTTGGTGTCATACTTGACGGAGTGCATAAAAAATTAACGGAAGCCGCTGAAAAGATCGACGATGCATCGAAGAAGTCAAAGACGATCCATCAGAAACTGCGGAGTGTTGAAGAACTTTCAGCCGCGCAAGCAGACGTTTTGCTTGGCACGTCAAATCTCGATTCGCTTGAGCCGACAATAAGTTAGAAAGAATCAAGCGTTGAAAATAGTGATGATTATTTGGTCAGTGCAGGTTCGAAGGATGATGCTTCATCTGACGACATTGCTGGCGATACCAAACTTTACAAATGCAGCGAATTCGTTAATTTTTTAGCAGCGGCCATTTGGTCGTTGCTGATTTTTGATAGCTCCATGATAATAGCAGCAGTAATGACGTAACTAACTATTGTGCATTAGCGGAGGATCGCTATCGTGCGTGCAGTCGACCCGTTTGATCACGAAGAACTTGCCCGACACTTAAAACTCCAGCAAAGAATGGCTTGGAGTGTAGATGACTGCGTCGATTGGTCGGCAGGTGTCGATCCATCAAAAATGTTGCTGCCTCTCGATAGTGAATTCATTGCGTTTCCTGGCGCCTCTAAAGAACAATCCTTGGCCCTATCACAGCTGATGGGGCTTATCGTTAATTCTACGATCTCAGAGATGGAAGATTGCCTGCCGCGCCTTAAAAAATTTGCATGGGATGACGTGTTAAATGATTATCCCGTTGGACCAGAATTGCGTGAGCTTGGCGAACAGTTTTTTGCGGAGGAGTCGAAGCACGCCTCTGCCTTCAAAAAATACCTTGGATTGTATTGCGACGGTGCCGGGATCGCGTTTGATGATTTAGATTTGTTACTGCCGAAATCTTTTGGAACTCATTTTCAGTCTGCGATTATTAACAATGCGAAATCGGGCGGGCGAGCGTTTTGGTGGGTCGTATCAAACGTTGAAGAAGTTTCCATTAATATTTATCAAGGGATATTTCGCAGTCGAGACACCATTGATCCGCTCTATTTTAATCTCCACCGTCGACACCTCGAAGAGGAGAGTCGTCACGCAAACTACGCCTACTTGATGATTAAGCTTATGGATCAACGGAAAACGGGAATCCGCGGCTGGTGGCATCGAAAAGCGGATTTCACGTGGGCCCAATTGGTGGCAATGCCGTGGGTGGTGGGTGAGCTTCATAAATTTTTTAAGGTGAAAGACTTACGGCACAGGGACCCTTTCTTCGAAGTGCTCGCCAGCTGTATACCACTTTATGAAGCCATGCCGTTTCAAGACCGCGTGCGAAGAATGTTTGTGGCCGCTCCCTACGTTAGTTGGCTTTTAAATCCAAACCACCGGAGCATGCATCGTGATGTCGTTTTGCAAGACAAAGCTTGGGTTCTCCCATTTCCGGAGGTCCAATAAAAATGTTGGCAGAGCCCCTGATCGAGAAAACAATGGTGGTCCGAAAACTTAAGACGTCCTGGATCGAAGCAGGCGAGCGTGGACGGCCTGTACTTTTTTTTTGCCATGGATTCCCGGATAGTTCACGAGTTTGGGATCACCAAATTAGGTCTTTGGAAAAGCACTACCATATCGTAGCCCCATTTGTGCGTGGCTGTGAAAATTCGGAGCCAGGAAACGACGTCCATCGCTACGGGCGCGATGCCATTGTGCTCGATCACCTTGCCATACTGAATGCCGTGACGACGGGTAATGAACCGGTAATTTGCATTGGGCACGATTTGGGAGTGGTTCACGCAATGACTCTCGTGCGCCGATTGGGTGATCGTGCTCGTGGCCTCGTGGTTATTAACGGGATGGATCTGGAAATGTTTACCCGCCGTCTTCGAAATCCGAAGCAAGTGGTTCGAAGCTGGTATATGGGGTTCATGCAGCTTCCGCTAATCCCGGAAATGCTCGCTAATTTTGCCCCCCATACTGGTGCATGGCTTGCGAAATCACTGGCGGGTGGCGAAGCGGCGGTCACTGATACGGTTGGATTTGACCGGCGTTCGGCGGCCCCTTTAAATCAATATAGGGCCCTTGCCCGTGAAGCTGCGACGATTGACGAGCATCAAGCCCGCATTCGTCCTCACGTTTTGGCAATCTGGGGACGTGATGACGGAGTCTTGGTGGCACCAACGCAAAAAGAATGGGATCTGGCGGCTTTGAATGTGACGATTAGAATTATTCCGGGTGGACACTGGCTACACCGCGATAAAGGTGAAATTGTTACCGGATTTATTTCCGATTTCTGTCACCAATGCCTGGCCAAAACTAAACAGGGGGAGTTTGCATGATTGACTTTATTTTGAAGCCGATAAAACGAGTCCTCTCAACCATGCACCGAATTCCTTTGCTGGACGCTCTAAGCCCATCGCCGCTTGCTCCCGTCACCGAAGCTGACAAGGCGGGATATTTGCGGAGTCAAGGTTTGGCTCAGCAATGCGCCCTCGAAATTGGAAATCTCCTGCAACCAGGTTGGACCGAGAAACAAGCGGCTCGGTCCATGGAAATTTGGCTGCGAGACAACGGCGTAAAAAGCTTTTTCCATAAACCTTTTGCCTGGTGGGGCAGTCGTTCACGATTTGATGGGATCAAAACCTATAAACAATATCAAGCCACGGAACGTCGACTTTTGGAAAATGAGCCGTTCATTTTAGATGTCGCTCCAATTGTTGAGGGCTATATTTCTGATATCGGCTTTAGCGGCATCATTGGCCAAAATCCTGCATTTGACCAAGGAATTGCATTTTTAGAGACTTTGCGACGCGATATTCCCGGGCTTCTACAATCACTCAGTTCTGGCGGAGCCGTGTGGAAAGCCGTCGATGAAAAGCTTAAAAATGCTGGTTACGATAACATCCATCAGATTTATCCCATGGGAGTTCTCGGTCACCGCATCTACAAAACAACTCCCAAAATCGACGCTTCTGTTCTGCATTTCGGTTGGCAATCATACTGGGAATTAGCGAGCCGCGGCATTTTTGGACAGTTGTTGACGGAGGATTTTGAGGGAAAAATGGACGGGCTTTGGGCCATAGAGCCGCAAATTGGCGGCCCAAACTGGGGCATGAAATTTGAAGAAATATTATTTGTGGAAAATGGACTAGCTCGGTGGCTCAATCCAGATCCCCATTGGTTTATAAAGCGCACGAATAATAAGTAAACTGTGGGCTCCTACTTTGAGAGGTGGATATGAGTAAACTCAGCAAATTTGCCCCAAACCGAGTCTGGGTCGTCACCGGCGCAGCCTCGGGAATCGGTCTCGAGATGGTGCGGGCCCTGCTGGAATGCCGCGCAGTGGTGTGGGCCCTTGACGTGGATGAGGATGGCCTCACAAAACTAATGACGGAAGCAATGCAAAACGGCCGCGACGTTTTTACCCAAGTTGCTGATGTAACCAATTGTGAGCGCATGGTCGAAGTGATTGCTGGAATCATAAAAAAGTCAAAGAAAATTGATGTTTGGATCAATAATGCTGGGATTCAAAAAATTGCCCCTTTTGTCACTCAAGATCCAACTGTATTTACCCAAATCATGCGTGTAAATTTTGAATCGGTGGTGAATATGACTCGCCTCATGCTTCAACAAATGGATCATCAAGGTGACGGCGTTATCCTCAACATGGCCTCGGTCGCTGGGCATGTGCCTGCTCCATTTATGACGTCGTATGTCGCGTCGAAGCATGCGGTCATTGGCTTTTCTCGGGCTCTGCGCGCAGAGTTAATTTTGATGAAATCGCCGGTACGATGTGCTATTGCTTCACCCGGCTTCGTGAACACAGGAATTATTGAAAGGGGTCGTGAATCTGGCTTTCCAGAATGGTTGTCATGGCTCCTTGCTAACCCTAAGGATTGCGCCCGTGAGACCTTAGCGGAATTGGCGGCAGGAAACGATGAAATTGAGCCGACTATTGGCGGCCGGGCAATGACCACGGCCTTTCGGTGGTTGCCAACCATCACCGTGAGATCCAGCCGGGTGCTGCTGACGCGTGGCCTGCGCGATCTTTTTTTGAATCGCTATCATGTTCCTAAAGGTTAGGGCAGTTGAAAGGAATTGAGTATGACGCACCCTCGTAATGATATGAAATCGTGGATCTCGGCCATCGCTGCATACGTGGCTTGGGGCATTATGCCGCTGTTTTGGCGAATGTTTGAGGGCGCACCTGCCTTTCACATTTTTATTCATCGCTGCCTCTGGGCATTCCCATTTTTAGTTATTTTATCTCGAATCGGCCGGCCGCAATCGGCAGAGGTTCTCTCGCTTGACCGAGGGCGGTGGCCGTGGTTGCTGTTGTCAGGGCTTTTAATCGGGACGAATTGGTGGCTTTACATCATTGGAGTTGAGCGGCATCAAGTTGTGGAAATGAGTCTTGGTTATTTTTTTGCACCGCTGTTAACGTCCGCCTTTGGCGTGCTATTTATGCGCGAAAAACTTTCCAGTGGCCAGTGGCTGGGAGTACTTCTGGTGGTTTGTGGTGTGGCCTTTTATAGCAGGAATCAAGGCCAGGTTCCGATGTTGGCATTGGGGTTGGCCGTTACTTTTAGTGGTTACAGCCTCGTCAAAAAGATGATTAAGGCACCCCCCATGAGCGCGTTGACGGCAGAGGCTGGAGTCCTGTTTATCTTAGCTTGTTTTTATTTGGCGACGACGCCAGAGGATACCGCGTTTATGGCGACGTGGGAGCGGTATCATTGGCTTCTCATCCTTGGTGGCACATTGACCGCATTGCCACTTCTGTGGTTTGCCCACGCGATGCGAGGGCTTACGCTAACCTCACTCAGTATGCTGAATTATATTTCTCCAACCGGTAAATTTTTAATTGCCGTTTTCATATTTGGAGAGGTGGTCACCATTCAAGATTTTTGGGCCTTTGGTTTGGTGTGGGTTGGGGTTGTCGTCTATCTAGCGTATACGTATAAGCACTCAAAAATGCCGCTGCAGCCGGAGTAAGGTCAGTGTGATAAAATTAATTTTTGCGAAGGTCACTACTACATGAATAGACTACGGAATATTAACGTCACGGTGAATGCCGAGTTTTTTCATTAACCGGTGTAGGTATGCTCTCTCAAGATCAAGAACTCTTGCCGCCTCGCTTACGTTGCCATTCGTCTGTTTAAGAATAAATTTTACAAATTCTCGGCCGACATGATCGTGGAAGTTTTCCCAACTACCGACTCCGAGATCAAATTTCAAGCGATCACCATCGATGGTTGCGTTCTCCGCCTCTAACGTGAACGAGTTATTGGCGCCCAAGGAATCGGGGGAATCTAAGCTTTCGATTCGGTCGATGATCGAATCAGACGACAAAATAGCCGTGCGTTCGATAATGTTTTGCAACTCCCTGACGTTTCCTGGCCAGGAGTACGCGTTCAATTGTGACAAGGCCCGATCGGAAAAAACCTTGCCGCCCAAGGAGTGTTCTTCATTGCACTCGCCGAGGAATTCTCGGCTTAAAAGAGTGATGTCGCTAGAGTGATCCCTAAGCGGAATGCTGTTAATCGTGATTACATTTAAGCGGTAGAAAAGATCTTCTCGGAATTTTCCGGCAGCAGACATTTGCTTCAAATCTCGATTCGTCGCACAAATAACTCTGGCATCTGTCGTCAGTGCCTTTTCGCCGCCAACACGGGTGAAATCCCCATTTTGAAGGACCCTAAGAAGTTTCGCTTGGACATCGAGATCAAGCTCGCCAATTTCATCCAAAAATAACGTGCCGCCGTCACTACGCTCGAACACACCCATTCGAGTTTTCAACGCACCGGTAAATGACCCCTTTTCGTGGCCAAAAAGCTCGCTTTCCATGAGGTTTTTGGGGATTGCAGCGCAATTGACCTTAATCATCGTCTTGGCGGAGCGCTGTGAAGCGTGATGAAGCCCTCGCGCAATTAACTCTTTTCCTGTGCCACTTTCTCCCGTAATCAGAACGCGGCTATTGGTGGGGCCAACCTTAGCAATCATGGCGAGCATTTCTTTGATTTTGGGATGCTCGCCCAGAATCTCGTTGGACTTCGACTGCTTGACGAGGGCGGCATTTCGCCGCTCTAATTGATTGAAGTCAATGCAGCGTTGGGAGCTTACAAGGATTCTCTCAGGAGTGAACGGCTTTTCAACGAAGTCGAACGCTCCCATTTGCGTGGCGTTAAACGCCTCTTGCATCGTGCCTTCACCACTTATGACAATAACTTGGCTGGCTATACTTAACGAAGCCATTTGCTTGAGCAAATCAAGACCGCTGCCGTCTGGCAGGCGAATATCAAGTAGAACGAGATCAAATGGCAGATTTTTGCCCGACAATTGGTCGAGTTTAAGATGGCCCCTGGCACTTACCAAGTGTTCACTTTCTGTGACGAAGGCTCCTTCGCCCTCGAGAATCATGCGCAGGCTCAAGCGAATATTGCGATGATCGTCGACAATGAGCACTCGAAGTCCGGTCATAGGTTTTGAATTTGAAATCAATGGACACCTCCCCGGCGGGTGCGAGGGATCGAAATTCTAAAAATAGTGCGCCCCGGAATAATATCTATTTCAATTTTCCCTGAATGTTCCAGTACGATTTTTTGACAAATCGCTAGACCTAGTCCCATGCCGGGCGTTGGCCCGATGTGTTTAGTCGTGACGTAGGCCTCAAAAATGCTTTCTCGCATCTCGGGTGGAATGCCGGGGCCGTGATCCTCAACCTCGTAGACAATGGTGGTGGCCGTGTCGTGTACGCGCAAAATAATTGGTGAGGCACTTTCAGGATCCGCCTCCGCTGCATTTTTAATTAAGTTGTGAAGTGCCAGCCGTAGTAGCTGTTCGTCAAGTTCAGCGGGTATTGGCTCTGTTGGGCCTTCGTACACAATGGTGTGGGGTGCGTAACTGCCCTCGGCTAGTGAGATGGCTTGTTTTGCACAATGAATCGCATCGCGGCTAGCGAATCGTGGGGACGGTAGCTGGGCAAATTGCGAGAAATCATCAACCATTCGGCGCAGGCACGCAACCTCCTCTAGGATCACGTTGTGGGCCTTTTCGAGTAGGATTGTGTAGTCCTTGTCACTCCCCTCATAGTGCCGCTTTAACTGACCAATCATAATCTGAATGGGCGTTAGCGGATTTTTAATCTCGTGGGCCATCTTGCGTGCGATCGTCTGCCAAGAGGCGAGTTTTTCAAGGCCAAGGGTCCGCAGGTGATTCTCATTTAGCTCATCAGCCATATGATTGAATTGGGTGCTGAGCAGCCCGAGTTCGTTATTGGCATGAGCCGTGAACCGAAATTTGTTGTCGTTTTCAGCATAATCAATAAAGCCTTGAACGAGCTTTTGAATTCTTGATTTACCGCGAATGGCCATATACGCAAATGCGAGCATTAGCAGCGAACACATTATCGCAAGCGTGATTGAGAGGGCTTTAATGAGGGCGGGACGGATGATGTCCCTAAGCTCGATGCCAATCACTTTATACCGCTGTAGCACCTCTTCGGATTTTCGATATTCCTCGGATTGAGCAGTACCCAAAAATTCGACGATGAATGGTCCAACGGCGAGTTCTTGGCGACTGATCCACCGTGCAACTTTCACCTCAGGCTCGGAAGACTTCGAGATGTTCCAGGTTGATTGGCGCATAATCGATATTGTGTCGAGCTCTAAGAGAATTTCGTTGAGGTGACTTGAACTTAAGGCTGAGGTTTGTGGATCTCGCTTCAATAAACGCTCGAGCAACAATTCTTGCCTGGTTTTGTAGGCGTCTTTGATTCCGTCGAGCCCAGCCTTAAGAGATTGTTCAACGCTCGCATCGTGCACAATGTGCAGCAGCTGGTCAATGCTTTTGACGGCCAAAACGGCGGCAGTTAAATAGCCTGAAATAACCGTGATGATGGCCACGCCCGCAAGGCGAACAACACTCCACTGGTGCCAGCGCACGCGCGGGAGGGAGCGTGTTTTTGGCTTCTTCCATTTCATTAGGGATCGCATCGACATCAAAGCCCCTTTTTCACATTTGGGACGCCTGATTTAGACTCGCGTGACAAGGCGGGGCGCGGAGCTACTTGAACCGTAATGTTAACGATACCGCGGAATTGAAAATCTCCCAACATGTGTGCGTATAGTCCTTGCATAAATCCAGACTGCTGACGCACGAGCCAATTTTTTATTTTCGCCCCTTCATCGGGTGAGGTCTGGCGAATTTGAAGCACCGCAGAAAGGGTGCCGCCAGTTGACAATTTTTCCAAAGTGTCCTCGTTTGAAATATTGATGTGTAAGCATTTTCCAGCCCAAGTTTTGTAGTCGAGTGCGGCTAAATTTAGCACTGGTGCGGGGTCAATGCGGATGATTTGGTAGCGCTCCTCCCAGGTGTCAAATTTGACACTACAGGCGAGGCGAAAATTTTGTCGACCTTCTCTTTGGGCTTCACTAGTCGGGGCTGAAGTTGCCGCAGCGTCAGCGAGGAAATTTCCAGAAACTGTAAATAAAGTAAACGTGCTAAATCCGGAATTGACGATGTCTCTTTGTGACGGAGTCAGCAAATCACTAACATTGATGTCTAGGGTCTTATACTGGTTTGACTCGTCCCATTTAGCCGTCGTTGTGGCGGCCAAAGGCTCTTCGGCAAAGGTGATGCTTGAACCCGACAAACTCAAAATGAGAGTCATGACTCTCGCGCCCCCTATTGCCCGTGCTAGCGGCCAAATCATTTATCACCTGCGAGTGGAAGTTTTTTCCATGGGTGTTCCCCAACTGCAATAAAATTTATGTCGCCAATGAATCCTGTGGAATGATAGCGAAAACCTGCAACTGTTTCGGTACTAGTAATTTTTATATTTTTATAATGATCTTGGCCGTTTCGAATCCCAATATAGAATAGAGATCGCAGGCCTCGGTCTGCCATGGAGATTGGTATTTCAATTTTTGCCTCGGCACGGGTCGTGACGGCGTCGCGCCCTATGTTTAATGCCTTAGCGCTGACAGTAAGGGCCGAAAAATTAAGTGGTACAACCGTGCCCGCTAATTCCGTCTCGAGCACGGCCTCGCTGCGGTGGACCAGTGACGGTAGCAAGCATACGGAGGTTCGGTAGCCAGATTTAGGGAAAAAACCCAGAAATCTTGTTTCACGAACGATCCCAAATTTAGGTCCAACGACTGCCGAGGGCCACTCATCGAGCCTATATCTCGTGTGCGTATTGGAGTACCATGCAGCGCCATACAGCAAGTCAAATCCATGGCGTTGGCGGATCCATTGACTTTGGATCTTGAGTCCGAATCCTTCGGTCTCGTAGTACCTCTCTTTAGGCTCGACCACAGACACAGCTCCGTCAAGTTGAATAGATTCGCTCAGGAAACGTGGTAGTCCATAAGCAAAATTCCCGTAAACCAAATTACCACGAGGATCAATATCGGCAATCACTGCGGCGCGGTGCGTGCCTGAAAGTACATTGCGCGCAACCAATCCAAACTTGTAGCCCCTAAACGCGGAGTCCGATCCAAATTCTGGAGTTGGCTCCGTCATGGTTAGCCCGAATTCGCCGCCGACGGCCCAGTCGGACAGCACATTTTCGTCATCTTCAAGCTTGACGTCTAATCGTGCAAAGCCAGGCTTAGCACCCTTTTTAAGAGAGAATAACACGTCTTGAAATAGTCCAAGTGCCAGAATTTTGGATCTTGCGTCAACCATCCACTCATCCGTCAAGATGAGGTGGTCTTGAATGCGAAGCTGTTCGCGCAATTGATTTCCAGTGATTCTGGTCGTGCCCGTGATCTTTATGGATTCAAGTTCATATGTTTTGGAGCCTTGGACTTGAGCAAACGTTGGTCCTGCAAGACAAACGGCAAAAAATATAATTAATCTTGAAAAATTCATGCTTCGGACTGCCCTCGAAGAATTCGAATTAGTGGTGCTAAAACTTGAAGTGTTTAATTCTTTCGCCGTTTACACCGATTTCCGTCATCGCTTGGATGCCAATTTCGATATGCAAATCAACAAACTCGCTGGTCACTTTTTTGTCGCTGGCCTCTGTTTTTACGCCGTCAGGGGTCATCGGTACATCGGATACAAGGAGCAGTGCACCACGTGGGATTTCATTAGCAAGGCCAACTGAGAAGATTGTGGCTGTCTCCATGTCGATTGCTATGGCCTTCAGAACTTGGAGTCTTTCTTTGAAGGCCGTATCGTGCTCCCAGACTCGCCGGTTAGTCGTATAGACAACACCGGTTCGGTATTCTAAGCCTTTTTCCTTAAGTTTCTCGGAAACAAATTTATGAAGTTTAAATGACGGCATGGCTGGAACTTCTGGCGGGAGGTAATCGTTACTTGTACCCTCGCCACGAATGGCTGCCATTGGGAGGATGAAGTGGCCGATTTCAGTGGAGTGCTTAAGGCCGCCACATTTTCCAAGAAATAACACACCTTTTGGTTTTATCGCCGTCAGCAAATCCATAACTGTTGCGGCATTGGCTGAGCCCATGCCGAAATTTATGATACTAAGGCCGTTTTTGTTGGTACAGGTCTGCATTGCCCTGTCAATTCCGTGAATAGGGCAATTGAATTTCTTTGCAAAAATTGTCACGTAATTTGAAAAATTTGTCAGTAGAATGTACTCGCCAAACGTCTCAACGGGGGTGCCTGTATAGCGAGGTAGCCAATTTTTAACGATGTCATCTTTTGTAAGCATTTCCATTAGGCCTTTTTCTTGTTAGGGTGGGTGAACAGAGGTTACCTCAATAATTTTAGAGTCATCAATTTTAGAGTCATCAATTTTAGAAGCATCGTAAATATTGAGAAAACGCATTCGAAAAAAAATCTAATTTATCCTGTTTACTTGTTTGATTCCCGAATTTTATATAAGTTATAGTCGAAACTTGCAGAAATTTCACGTTTATTTAATTAGGCCATAAAAAAATGACGCATACCCTTGAAAAGGCGAATGTTGCCTCGGAAAATAACTCAAAAAATAACTCATTTGAAATGAACGGCTTCGGTCGTTTTTCTGCAACCGCTATCCCACTAGAGCTTTGGAGGCTTGGGGCGGGATGGGTTACCCACGCATCGATTGGAATTCCTCTGCGAATGGCTCAATCTGTGGTCACCGACTCCTCGATGATCCCGTGGCGTGACGGTAAAGTGTTGATGATCGTTGGCAGCGCGTTGCTGGAGGTTATCGATGCGTGGGGCCCACTATATGGTAAAGCTATGCAGGTCTGGCTTTCGCGCCTAGGTAAAAATGCAATGCCTATTATCGATGCTTTAAAGTTGGACCGCGTGTACGGCGATTGGCCTCCTATTGAATGGTCAGAGGTTTCCGCATTGCTCGACGTGGAAGTTCCCACCTGGCACGACGAACTCAAGGTCGAAAGACGACCACTTGGGGTGGCAAGCATGTCGCAGGTGCACGGTGCTGTTGATATGGAGGGCAAGCGGTGGGTTGTTAAGCTCCTTAAGCCTGCTTCCATGTTGCGTTTAACCGAGTCGATCGCAGCCATTGACTCGGCCGTATGTGTCGCCGAACCGTTTGCGATTAGTAAATTGGCGCGGCGTTTTTTGCGCGACGTGCGTAGCCTTTGCGAGTCTCTACGCTGGGAAATGGATTTAAATCACGAACGCATGACTATGGAGCGGGTCCATGATTTTATTCGGGCAAAGGGCCAGAAAACATTGAGAGTGCCGCTTTTGCATCCACGCCTTGCAAGTAGACGTGTGATTGTTATGGAGCGCCTTGATGGTGTCAAATTAAGTGATTTAGTTTCAGGGAAAGTGGCCGTTGATTCTAGCGTGCGTAAAAATCTTGCCAAAAAATTGCTGAGCGAACTATTGGTGCAAATTTTTGAATGGGGTCTGTTTCATGCAGATCCCCACGCCGGCAACCTAATGCTACTTGAAGACGGCTCAATTGGATTATATGATTGGGGGCTGGCAGGAGAGCTGTTGGAGGCGGATCGCCGTTTAATCGCAGGGATTTTGAAGGCGGTTATGGCGATGGACCTAGAAAAATTAATTGACGTGTTGGCCGAGATGGGAGTCGAGACGAAGGGTAAAGCGATTGCTCGCGATAAAATTCGGCTGGAACTTCGGAAGTTGACGCGGATTGTTGCTGACGCAAAGGCTGCAGGTGGAGCCGTGCCATCGATTCATGAACTCATTTCCGCCGCACTTGAAGGCGCCGAGCGAATGGGTCTGACAATGCCGGCAGGTCTCCTTCTGATGGCAAAAAGTTTGTTGACGATCGAAGGTTTAGCGAGGGGAATTGATGGCGACGTGTCGTTTGCACGAGTGGCAGGCCCCGTGTTGTTTCGTGCTTCTGATCCTAAGTGGGGAGACGTATTGGCACTTGCAAAACAAATTCCCACGATGGTCAGCCGCTATTTGAGAAAGGAATGAAACGCTTGATAAAAATACGTTCAAGATTGACCTTACTAAAGCCGGTGTCGGATCTGTGTCTCATGGTCTGCGTGAGTGGGGCTTTTATTACAGCGCAGCCGTCTTTGGGATTTGATGGGGTTGCGTTTCTTGGTGATAGTTTGTCGACAGGGGCGGCCACTCATCCAAATCTTGAATATGATTCTAAGGTTTTCTGGAACATCTTCAATGGTACAACCGATTTGGCCGTGACCAGTGCCCTGGTGCCTCCTGACTTTCAAGAGGTAACGGCGGGACTCGCCGCACCACGACGCCTAGGGCCATCAACACGAGAAAACGACGGGGGCTCAGGTTGGATATGGCACAACGTCATACAAGCCATCTCAGCTCGTGCCCTCGAAACTCCGACGCTTTCCTACGGCTATCTACTTGGACGAAAGCTGGGCTTCCCGGCCAGTGACATTCTGCTCGCAGGGGAAAATGGCACCACCTCAAGACAGTCGTGGCTGCATGCAGCAAGGGTTGTTGAGGCAAGAAGCCACGAACTGCCGACAAACGTCGTTATTTTCTATACTGGAAATGACCTTTGCACTCAAAGCATCGAAGAAATTATTGAAGGTAAGGACTATGGCCAAGAGCTGCTAAAAGCCATGAAGTATTTGGCACTCAATGGCCATTCAGATCCCAAGGGCACCCAGATATTCATTCCAGGTTTTTTACCAGTGACTTCGTTTCTTCATGATCCGTCCATCTTGTCCCATAAGATTCGATTGTATGGCGAGGAGGTCACATGTCAAGAGGCTCGCACGCGAATGTTCGGGCCAAAAACCGCCAAGGCAAAAGACCTCGCGGCGGCGCCGAAGGAGCCTGAGGTCGAGCCAGAGTTTGCACTTTTTCGCGCAATAATCCCTCCAAACCCAGTGTTGTTGTGCCCCACTTTTTTTGGCCTTGCTCGAGAAGATTCAGCCCACCAATCGCAACTCGCTAATCGAGTGCGCTCGTTTCGCGAGTGGCAGCGTAAAGCGGTTGCCGAGTTTAATGAATGGCGAGGCCTTAAATTTCCGGGTAATAATATAAATGCCGTTTATTTGGAAGAGACTGAAACGATTAAATTTGATGGGCAGGACGTAGCAGGTGACTGCTTTCACTTGTCGGCAAGCGGTCATGCAAAAATTGCCAATGCCATGTTCACTAAGATGCACGCAACTAGATTTTGAGTCCTCCTTGTGGTATTCTAGGCTCTATTCTTTTGTGCCTAACATCCTCAGAAAATACATCGAAAATCATATAAGATAATGCGTCAAAATAAAAAACCCGATGTTTCCACCGGGTTTTTTATTTTGCATTCAATATTTGAAACGTCGACAATCCTGCAACCAGACTAATGATTGCGTAGCAATTCGAGCCGTCTTCCATCATCGGAAATGGTGAAATTATAGAATGGAAGAAGGTCACATTGCGGGGCGTTTGTTACCCCCGACTCAACGGCGACGTTGACTGCGTGATTGCCTAAACCGGCGTCGCCGTCAAAAGCGATCGTTACAAACGGAGCTCTGCCGCCGTATAGTAGATTTGAGCGCAACAGCACTGTTTCGTTTGTCTCGGTAGTGAATGGCACGTTCCAATTTTGAGACAGGACCGAAGCCATGACTCGATATGGGGTCGCGTTTGAAAGGCAGGTGTAAGCATAATTGGAGGGTGGCGATGGAGGCGGAGTTGTTGTGTCATCCGTTTGGAAAACTAAAATAGCACAGCCGGCAGACGCAGTTCCATTGACTGAAGCAAAGATACTGCGAGTTCGCATTCCGCGGCCCTCGTTCACGGCAAAGCGGTTGTGGCCTAGAACTTTCGCAACATCGGCCACGCCCTCGGTGATGGTTCCTGCTTCAAAAATGGTGCCGTTGCAGCTGGCAGGTATTTCAAAGCGAAGGTAGTTCACGCTTAATGGCGTTGTCAAATTTAGGGTTCCACGCTCCATGAGGCCTCCGTGGTAGGCAATTGAGCCGAGGTAAGTTTCTGCGGGTGCCAGGGTCCCGTCCTCTAGTTGAGTGAATACCTTTGTTCCTGCGCTTGCGGCTGTCGCGCCACTTAAAGCCATGGCGGCCATGGCAGAGGAAGCAATGTAGGTCTTAATTTTCATAGGGATTTTCATAGTGTCGTTCCTTTCAAAAATAGGATGAGCATTGGAAAAGTTTCGATGTTTCCAATACAGTACCAATCAACCGATTGAACGTCTACGGAAAATCGGTTAGCTGTATTAGAAATACACATATGATGAAATTATAGTAATTTTCGGTTCAGGCAGTGACTAGACGAGCTCAATACCTAGGCCACTTAGAAGGGACACAGCCTCCGGCATACTAAACTTGGCCTTAGCGAGGATGTTAATTTTGGGATCAATATCGTAGTTTTTCGCCGTTGAAAAGTCAGCTCTCGACAAATTTGTGTTTCGAAACGTGGCTCCAGAAAGGTCACAATTTGCGAACTGAGCCCGCTGCATATTTGCGGATGAAAAATCAACATCGATGAGGATAGAGTCTTCGAACACAAAATTGCGTAGGTCTCGGTGCATCAAAATTCCGGAGGTCAGGTTGCACTCGGTGAAACTGCAATTTTCTACTCTTTGTGCCGATGACCAGTTGACGCCGAGGGCTTTGCAGCCAACAAATTTGCAGTTTCGAAATACGGAGTTTGCAATTTTTGTAATACTAAAATTGCAGTGCCGAAACTCACAGTCGTTAAATTTTGAATGTGCGAGGTCCACTTCTTGAAAATTACAGCCTTCAAAAAGGCAATCATAGGCCTCAGAAAATTCTGGCGGCACGTCTGTGAAGTCGACAGACGTAAATTGTTGGTCGGAACATTCTGTTGAGTTGTCTGATTTCGTCATGTGTATTTGGCCTGCTAGTTCAAAAAATTCAATAAAGAATAGTGTATTAAAAGTTAGAGAGTCGAGATGTTGTTCTTGAAGTCCAGCTACAAAGTTAAGCTGCCGCCGGTGTACAGCTAAAGCCCGGTTTAATATTTCTGACCATTCTTTTTTTTGCCTAAGATGACATCGTCTCGCCCAAGGTGATTTCGCCTCGCCCAAAAGGACTTCGTCTCAGGGTGTTGCAACGCAAGCTTGGCCGCAATTTTTTGTAAATTTTCTCCACCAACGCGTTGCATCGCCTCTAAAATTCTTTCACAAACGAAAAGTGGATTTCCATGCCGCGAATTGCGTGTATCACTGTAGGCATGTGTAAGCTCTTCACTTAGTTGATCGGAAGGCTGGCCCTCGTACCGTTTGCCAATTCTCGTTGCGGCATCGGCTCGAACCACCATGGCCTCGTCTTTCAGCCCAGTAAAGAGGAGGCTAGGGCAAAGCTCAGGCATGGATTTCGTTTCGCACCGTTGTAGCCACGCCATTCGCCACTGCCAGGCCCAATTTTTCAATTCGTGATGGCCATTTTCCCCTTTAAACGTCCAAAGTTTCCGAAGTTGCGAGTCACTCATTTTGTGGAATTGCTGCCATTCCATTTTTGTTGGGGCCTCCATCGGATTAAACTGCGGGGCGCCATGGAGGGGGCGAGCCCCGAGGCATGCAATGGTCAAGGCCGTTGCCATGGCGAGGGTCCAGGTAGCTTTCGAATGGGCTGATATCATGATTGTAACTCTTTATAAATATTGATAATTGCGATTATTTTCATCTTTTAGCTAAAGACTTTTCTGATCGTGCCGAGCAATCTAACGTCTGGGAGGCTTAAATCTTCTTGGCCGCGGGCGGGACAAGTTAAACAGTTCAAAGGAGACTTTCTATGAGTGACAATAATTGGTTTGTTTTTCAGGGCAACCAACAGCAAGGACCATTTGACACACCAAAGATGTCGGAAATGCTCACTAGTAAGATCATCGCTCAAGATGCATATATTTTCAAGGCCGGATGGAAAGATTGGCGACCTTTGGAAGATTGTTACGCAGAGATTGGAGTGGCGGCGGGGGGCGTCCTTCCGTCAACTCCCGAACGCCGATTCTCAGCACCCCGCGCAACGGTTCAAGGTCGCGTCATCGTCCATAACAATGGTCAACTTATTATCGGTAGTGGTGTCAACATCTCCTCGACCGGAATTTTTGTGGAGACCCAAGAGCAGCTTTTTACGATTGGCGAAAAACTAAAGATTTCCATAAGAATTGACGGATTTTCCAAAGCCTTTAACGTGTTCGCGCGGGTCGTTAGGTTTAATTCTGATCCTCGCATTCCGGTTGGCTTTGGACTGACATTCGAATCCCTCGATAAAAATATCGGTGATGAAATTGAACGGGTGGTTGCAGCAAAGCTACTGGCATCACCGAACAAGGCGGGTTAGTTCTCATATCGGCCGTAGGAGTCTAGGGTTGCGTAGTTGGTCGTATTCAGTTGATTGAGTCAAATTTTGCAAGTTACAAACAGCGAGGTGCCTAAATGAGTTCCGGTAAAAATGGTAAAAAAGTGAATGCAAAAATCGGTGGAAAAGCAATCATAAATCCAGGTGCCAAATTGGCTTGGACGAAAAATTTGACGGTTGAATCCGCCAAAAAAATGATTGACCTGGGCCAGATTCTTTCTTGGGACAATGGCCGCAATGCGGCGAAAGTTCTAGGGGTCAGTGGCTGCGAGGAAGTCGTTCGCTACGTCGCCAACCGGCTTGGGGACCGTTATGCGGATAGACTGGCCTCCGAAATTTTATTGGAAACTCTCTACGCGATTTTGAAATCTGTGGAGAGTGAATCAGTCATGATCTCATTCCTTGAGGGGTTGTTCGATAGCGAAGAATTTGAAAACATTACAAAACAATTAGTGGATATAAGTCTCGGAGGAGAGGTCGGAGAAAGCCCAATTGAAAAAGCCGTGATTACGGTCGCAGTTTCGTTGATTTGTGAAATCGGCCTGAACATTTATAAAATCGAGGATGAGCATCCTGGCCAAATTGCAAGATCTAAGGCGTTAACCGAGCATATTGCCACTTACCTTCTCAGCGTAAGCAACACAAATGTCCAGACTGTGCGGATTTGCTTGTTGAGGTATTTCAGTCAAACGGAATACGGGAAAACCGTAAAGGTGAATTACTCGCGAATCATGAATCGTTTTGGCCACACAATATATGAAGCCTTATTTCAGCAACTTTTCGTCAAGAAGAGCGAAAAAATAGCGTCGCAATTTTTGCTTGAAAATCTACCTTGCGGCCTTGAGGACTCGCACCGAGATACTCAGTTTATTGTACACGAGATGCTGAAGCAGCATATGTTCAAAGAATCCGAGCGATTTTGTCTTTTTATCCATCAACTCGGTGCTCACCTGATTGCGATCTCCCAAGAGGGAAGTCTGTGCTTAGCAGCAGAAAATTTTTCACGGCACCTTGTTTCTCTTTATGTGGTGACGGCAGAACTAGGCCACCGGGAATTGGCTAAAGAGGTGCTTCAGGAGCTCCATCGGTTTGGTCCGTACGGCGAATGCAAAAATTGGATTAGATCCCTGGAAACGGATCCATCAATTAGCCGCCTATTTCGCGAGATTGTGACAGAATATCGCAAAAAGGTGGTCGAACGCGGCAAGCTTGATGCCTCTACAAGCCAATTCCGAAAGTCAACGCGAGGCCGAAAGCCATCTATCACTAAAGGAGATTTCGGGTTCCTTGAACAAGTTCGGGTGCTGGGCGAATACGAGGTCCGCCACACCGCCGCATAGTCTAGTTTGGAACACCTTCGGATGGAGTAACTTCGGCAGGCTCTGAGGGCTCAACTGGAGTGACTGGTGTCATCACACCCGGCGTAGCGCGAATCACGGAGTCCTCACTCATTGGGAAAGTTATCTTTGACTTCGCGCCAAGGACGTTTCTAATATACCAAATTCCTTTTTCCTTTATTAACGCCACCGTGTTCTCGGTGAGGATGATTGGTGCTGTCGAGAGGTCGGTGGGGCGAACGGCAGCCACTCCAAGGTCTTTATATTTGATTCGGAACGTTATTTCTGTTTCGCGTTGTGTGCGGTCGCGACGTTCTATCACTTCGTAAGATTCTAAATCGTAGTGGCGTTCAATATAAGCTTTCTTTATGGTTTCTTCGGATGCGCTCATAATAGCTTCGTTAAGGCGGCCACGTGTGAACTCGGCTAATTGCTCCCGCTGTCCAACGTTTGTCATGCTCATAGCCAAATTTATATAATTTTGTACTACTTTTTCTGGGGTCATCTCTGCTCGTTCAGACTTACCGCAACTACGAACGCAGCCCCCCAAGGTCATTGCAAGAACGAGAATGGGCAGCAATTTTGTCGATAAACCGCGCAGTCGCGAAGCTTGATGCATCAGAAAACTCCTTCTTAGGACGTGCTAATCAATTCAATTATGACAAATTTACCAATGTTCGTTCGTTTTATTTTTTACCCAATCACATTCTATCACATTCCATCACATTCCATCCATTCTACTGACAGCCTCATGAATTTTCTCACAAAACCAATTCCTGACTCCCGAGGTTAATGAGTGGGGGAGGGCACTGCGGTGTTTACCGCTGGCACTATAGCAGGAGCAGCAGCAGGAGCTGCCGCAGGAGCTGCAGCAGGACCTGCCGCAGGAGCTGCGGCTCGGCTCCGTGTGCGCTCTTGAAGGATCGTTGTTCGAGGTAGTTTAGTGGCAATCCCACGCTCAGGTCTATCTGGAGATGCACTGTACCGGTAGCTGCCATCGGCCGACGTGGTGCCGGTCGGTCGCGGCTCCACTCGCGGGGAAGTGGCGGGTGCGGCAGGGATTGAGCTTGTGCTAATGGGCGAGCCGGTTGCACCGCCCGAAGTGGTGTGCCAACTTGGTCGTGCATTTTTGCGGCCTACGAGTGGCAATTGGACAGCGTTTGGAGCTTTGTTACCGCTTGCAGCAGCAAGAAAAGAGCCTTCAAACGCGGGAACAAGGTCTGGAGCAAGTGTAGAAATGGTAAAAGACCGCATTTTTTCCAGATTGTTCATGCTGGAGTTTATAGTGATGAGTTTGTCGTCAATTAAAATAATGGTGGGGTAGGCGGGATAAAACTGTTTTGGTGTAATCCCAACAGGAATGTTCACTTGCTTTAAGTAGCTTAATCGGGAAAAAACATTAGTAGCGCGACTTTGACCCAGTAGCACTTGGATGTTTACTTTGCGATATTGGGCGATAAAAAGTGAGGAAACTATTTCACCGTCGCTCAGAAATGTCGTCGACATCCACAAACGCGTTGTGGCTCCGCCGATCATTCCGATTAACGCAGTCCGAAGTTCGGGGAAATCTTTGAAAGCGAGTTTATTTGGTGTTACCACCGCTTCCGCTGCGGGAATCGATGCGTTGGCGGCCAATGTAGGCATCCCAACCGAGGCACCGGCGGTGCATAGCAATAAACCGGTAGCGAATTTTTTGCGAAATGACATGTTTAGCCTTTCCATTTAATAATGAATGCGCCGAATCCATCCATTTCATCTTCGTTACCGGAATAAATCATCAGGACGTTATCACGCGTGACGTACCTTTTAAAATAATCAGGCAGCCTAGACACAGGGCTGATTAACTCGACCTTTGAGCCATAAGTTGCTTTGATCCATTTTACGTGGGCTTCCGTTTCCTCTGGCTCGAAGCTACATACGGAGTAAATCATCTCGCCGCCCGGCCTTAGCATGGTCAGTGCGTGCGCAATCATTTTTTGTTGCCGGTCGGCTAATTCTTTTATGCCAGACTCAATTTTTTGCCATTTCCCCTCAGGATGCCTGCGAAGAACGCCAAGTCCCGTGCATGGTGCGTCGAGAAGAACACGGTCTGCAAGTGCCTCTGGTTTGAAATCCATGAAGTCCATGTGGACCCACTGAATCACGGGGCCATGACCAAGTCGCGTGGCTGTTTGGCGTGCCCTCTCTAGCTGAGTCTCACTTTTTTCGATGGCGATAATTTTCTCAGCCCCTAGCTCGCACATATGAGTCAGTTTGCCGCCAGGCCCGGCGGCGGCGTCGATGATGGTGAGACCCTTTTCGAGGAGGAGTAAGTGTGTGATCACTTGGGATGCCTGATCTTGAAACGTGAAAAAGCCCCTGCCAAAAAGGCTTTCAGGGCTCAAATCTGGATGTTTTTTTAACACCAAGCACCCTTTTAAGCTGCCTTTTTCGGATTTAATCTGCTCGTCTCGAAGCAACGAATCTTGTAGATCGTGCTGTGTCGACTTCATGGTGTTGACACGAATAAAAACAGGTGGCGGGATATTGTTTCCCGTGAGCATGTCTTTCACGCGGTCGAATTTAAATCGGTCGTGCCACCGCTTAACCAGCCAATCCGGGTGTGAGAATTGAAGGGCCAAGTAATCTACGGGTTTTGCAACCTTGTCGGGCTTGGGAAAGTACTCGCCTCGTCGCGCGATTTGCCTAAGGACTCCGTTTATGAACGGGACAGCAGAGGCTTCGCCTTTGCCGCGGATGTATTCTACGCTTTCATTGACTGCGGCGCGGTCTGGGATGCGGTCCATATAATATATTTGGTATGTGCCCAACACAAGTGCTGCGCGAACTTGGGGCGAAACTTTTTTTAGGTCTCTTTTTTTACAGGTGTGCTGAAGAATCCAATATATTTTTTTATACCACCGAAGCCCACCATAAAGAATTTCTTTGGTTAGATTGCGGTCAATTCGTTTTAAGTCTTTTGCGTTAGCGAGATAGAGCTCGTCTAAAATTTCGTCGGGCTTCCTGTTTTTTTCCATGACAGCTACAAATGCATCAAAGGCGATAAGTCGAGAGATGGTCACTTTTGCGGTCAAGGAATTTTTCTCCGAAATCCAGAAATGGATTTACAACTAAAGTAATTGGCCGGTTACAATTCCCGACTCGGCACATGATTATACCCTTTCATTAGTATACCCTATTTGGCACTGACCTCAAGAATCCGGAGATATACACCATAAGTCTTCTCTACCATCACTAGTGGAGTGCAGGCGGTTTGTGCCCAAGTCACAGCTTCATCTGCCAGAAGGCTCCTGAATTTTGGGTCGTCAGCTAGTCGTAACATGCCCTCGTACAGTGCGTTCGGGTCTCCGGGCGTAACGGTCAACCCATTGACGCCTGTATGGATCAACTCAGGAATGCCCTCGACAAAACTTCCGATCACGGCTGTTTTAGCCATCATAGCCTCAACAATCGTGCTTCCCAAACCTTCTGAGAGGCTTGGAATTGCAAATAAGTCGGCCCCTAAAAGTAACTCGACCACGTCTTTGCGGAAGCCAAGAAACACGACGTGCCCAGATTTCACCAATGCCCGAGCCGTAGATCTTAATTTCTTGTCAAGGGGACCTTCGCCAGCAATGAATAGGCGACAGTGCGGGCGCTCACGAACCAGATGTCGAAACGCCTCAATAAGAATAAATAGACCCTTGTCGGGCACTAGGCGGGAAGCTGATAGAATATAGAAATGGCCGTTGGGAGCGAGATTTTTGGTGCGTTCGATGGCGGCGCGAGCTCGAGCCTTGTCGTCAGATTCGCAAGGAAAGGCCTTTTTTGAGCTGCGAATGGTGGTGATTCTACTCGCGTCAACTCCACAATCAATAAGAATTCCACGGATAAAATCAGAAACGGTAATAAAGTGATCAACCAGGGGGCTCTCAAACTTCATGCGAGAAAACATATTGCTGCGGATTTTTGCCGGAATTCTTCTGTGGACAATTAATTTAATCTCAGGGAGAAAAAAACGTTTTAACCAAAAGGCAAACGTGTGGCTTTTGCCGCAGTGGGTGTGAATGAAGTTTATGTTGTGTTCGCGGCAGTACCTGCGTACCCGCAACATGGCCAAAGGATTTAGGGCCGCACTGCGTGCAAAAGAACAATGACCTTTGATGTGCGAACGAGACTTGTACCATAATTTTGATTGGTCGGGTGTCGCAAGGTGGTGCTCAATGTTCAAGCCTTTAGACTCGCGAATAAGCGTGGCAATTTGACTTTGTCCACCGCCCCAGGTTGTGGCGCTATCAATATGTAAAACTCGTTTAGGTGCAGTCATCGCAGCTCTCGATTTTATTTTGGCGCAGTGGCCAATTACCGTCTACTTATTAACCTATTAACCTATTAACCTATTAACCTATTAACCTATTAATAGTATACCACACCTCGACCAAGACTACCGACCGCGTCTGCTATCAAACTAAAGTGGCGTAGAGCGAGTGAGGATGTTTCGCATGAGTCGAGGGGCTATGCCAGTTTTTATCAATAGAAAAAGTAGGGACGTAAGTAGAGTGCGGCTCATGCCTCTAGATTTGCGAATGTTATTTACAAATCCCCTCTGGAATCGGTGAATGGTGCGAATTTCATGTGACCTGCTCGCTTGAATGGGGGCGAGATCGGCCCGTGAAAACCTCTGCAACCTTGCGCAGCGGATAATCTCGCGCGCTGCTACCACGGCAGTTTCGGTCGCAATGGTGACACCGATAGCTCCAGCCGGTGAGCACGTGTGGGCCGCGTCGCCAATGAGGAGAAGGCCGTTTTTGGCCCACTCTTTCACGAACTCAATTTTGCCGTCTAACACTGTGAATGCGTGTAAATCAACAAGTGACTTTGAAAATTCTTCGAACATCGGATGGGTTTCATTTAGTTTGCGGGCCAACGACTCCGCCCCAAGTTGTAGGAGGGATCTGGCCGCACCAGGATCTACGAGAATTCCGCACTGAATTTTTCCAGGGGCCTTAGGCAAAAGAACAATCGGAAAATCGGCTGACAAAAAGAAATCGGCGCCGTGCGTATAGCTCTTCGGCCGATTTGTCTCAAACCAAATAACATCTAATTCATGGTGGGCATATTCGAGTTCAAAAGCGCCAAGCCGGCGAATTTTTGAAAATCGGCCATCCGCACCCACCACTAAGTGGGCGTCAATTTTATGATGCTGATCAAGGACGTCGTATTCAACGCCAGTACACACTCCTTGATCCCACGTGATCTGTTGCACGTTGGCATCAAAAACCAACTTGAAATTTGGAAACGTTCGAGCCGCCTCATGGAGCCCTTTTAGCATCATGGGCTGTGTCATCCAGGTAACAAATGGAAACCGTTTATCGATCTTCTTTATTTGAATTGCGGCAGTTCGGAGGGGGCCCAAAAACAATCGCATTTCTGAAAATGTTTCGTGGGGAATCGCACGAATGATGTCGAGAATATCGGCTTGCTCGGCAACACGCATAAACCGTGGCTGCAGAATTTCCCCGCGAAACTCCCGTTCAAAATCTGGATTTCGTTCCAAAACGGTTACCTGCAATCCCGCACGGGCTAGTAGCAGGCCAAGCACCATTCCTGCGGGACCTCCTCCGACGATCACGACCTTGGTGGCGGCTATGTTATTGGCGGCAGGTAACTCGTGCATCATCTCTGAACCATCATCTCTGGACCATCCTCTCGCCAACGCTAGCGAGGTCATGCGTTAGTTTGTTCATTCGTGTCAAATCAGGCTTGGTCAACAGCTGTACCCCCGATTTCGGGACACGAGGTTAAGCCACTTATGTCATGCGTACACCCTCAAAGTCAAAGGGTGTTTTGTAATATGTGTGTTGGTGCTACAGTCGGTAAAGAAAACTTTACTGGCTCCCAACCAAATATTTCAAAACCCGGTTTAGGTGCCGTATTTTACGATTTTGTCCTCTATTTTGTTTCGATTGAGCGTGTATTCTATGGATCTCCAGTCTGCCACAGATTGACTATATCCAAATGAATTTGCGATTTTTGAAGCCTTTTCTAAATGTTGTAAAACAAATCCGTTTGAAGTGTTCACGAAATAAAATTCGCACTTTATCGAGAATATAGCTTCATCACAGATAATCTGAATTAGACATTCTTCTATGTCCCGGTGACTGGCAATGTGCGCTAGGAGATAGGCCAAATTGCCATGACTTACGACGGTTGGACCTGTAAGCGGAGTGTCCTTCGAGATCGTTATTTTTGCGGTTCCGATAGCCTCCGCAAAAAAATTGAGAGCAGCGTTAAGTATTTTTGTGTCGTAATGGTGGCCTTCCATGTATTTCGGGTGGAGCTCAGAAACATCAGAGTAAATTTGGTCTTTGACAGGATCTTGAAGCAAGCGCAGCAGTCCTTGTGTCGCAAGTGCGCTAATGCTGGAATTTTGCATGGCGCAGGCTTCCCTAGTTCCCATATCGTCACCGGGAGGGTGACTATAAGTGGGGTCTGATCTAAGTCCCTGTAAGGCGTTATTGATCTTGACGGGGAGTGCATCTGTAATTTGTAAAACTGAAATAAAGTCGATCGGATCGAGGTGACTAAGTGCATCGCTGACTAGATTGGTGTCTAATGCTATAACGATAAATGGCGTTTTATTTCCCAACGACCTTGTTGTCGTGATCATATTTATGCCGTCGATTGTTTGTTTTTGGTTTCCGAACACAATCGTAATGACGTCGATTTCGGAGTTGGACAACAAAATGCTTAACGCTTTTTTTTCGCTGCGGGCTGTTTTTGTATTAAATTGGAAATTCATTTGGATGCATTCCAAGATTAAGTCGCTCATCACCGGATCATTGGCGACTATAAGCATATTTTTTGGTTTTTTGTTGTTAAGTGTTTTCACGAGATCTCCAATCGAAAATTGCCCAATCGTTGCGGAAGACCGAAATTAATAAGTGTGATTATTTCATAGTAATGATTCGCGATAAATGGCGAGTAATCGCCTCCGAGGCTTCTAAAGTGCCGCAATAAGCAATGTTTGTTGTTGAGGTGCGTTCTCTCACGCATATTGCGTCATTAAAAGTTCTTGATGTTCATTCTTGGATTTCCTCCTATTGGTGGTTTGCCAATAGATTCTCGGCGTTAAGGCAACTCCATACATGATCGACGGACGCGGCACGGAAGTTGCTATTGCCCGAATGCAGGGGATTGGTCTGCGTTTTATAGCGTATCCCGCATTCTGTGAATTTAATCTTTTTTTAAGGGGCAATAGACATGGAAAATTCGACAGAGGAGAATCGGAAGAGGTCGCAGACTAGTCGTGCTCATGGCCGTGGTGGCGTTGCAGCGGCGGCTGGCCGAGATGAAACTCCTACCAGCGTTCAGACTCGGATTTCGGCAATTATCGAGCGTGATGACCAGGCCGTACTAAAGGACTGGCTGCCCGCGCAGATGTCTTCACTGGCTGCCCGCAAGGATTTAATTTCTGAGGTTGAGCTGACAAAGCAATCGGCCGATTTTCTCGCGGTCTTTACCGCAGCATGCCGCATCGGCAGTTTGACTGATATCAACGCACCAAATTGGCAGCCCGTTTTGAAGTTCTTAGGGACGGTGTCGCGCAGTCGTGCCATCGGGGGATTTTCAGCATCTGAAACGGCGACTTTTGTCTTCTCTCTTAAACAGTGTAGTAGCAACACACATTGTACGATTTTCGCAATTATTCTTGGTTGACGATATGGCCTGATGAATTTTAAAGCTCGGCACGCCGGATTATGTCGAGCCTACCGCGCGGAAGCGCCGATGAATATATTTTTAAGTTTTAGGTGCCGCTTGCTAGCCCCGCATCGCAGCCGAGTTTTCATGCGGACGCCAAGCCCGCATTGCGATGCTTCG
>CANJQY010000003.1 GCA_947476525.1 Oligoflexales bacterium | reverse complement strand
TCACCTCGGCTGAAGAACCATTGCCGTTTCGGATATCTCAATTATAGCAGCAATTTCAGTCAAATATCTAGGAAATGAGGCGTTTCTAACAAAAAATACAGAGCCCCCCGCGGTTCATAATTATTGGTCGTTTTCGAAAAACATGGCTCATCGGCCAGTAAATCTCCAATATATGCCCTCTTTACACGCACCTCAGGTGGACAACCCCCCGTGAACCTTACCTTTTGTTTGTCAGACTCGCTTTCTCAAGGTATAACAGCTAGATAAACCAATGGCAGGAGAACTGACGCGTGTCACAGGAACCATCAATTGATCTCATGACAAAAATCGTCTCGCTTTGTAAGCGTCGCGGTTTTATTTTTCAAAGTTCAGAAATTTACGGCGGCCTCAGAAGTTGCTACGATTACGGTCCACTTGGAGTAGAGCTTAAGCGCAATATCTCCAATGAATGGTGGAGGTCGATGGTTTATGAGCGTGAAGATATCGTAGGTCTGGATTCAAGTATTATGATGCATCCGCGTGTCTGGCAAACCTCCGGTCATCTATCCGGTTTTTCTGACCCGCTCGTGGACTGCTTAAATTGCCGGGAACGTTTTAGGGCTGACAAAGCTCCGACTCATCCAGTCGGCACTTTTATGACGTTTCACAAAGGCGGAAAAACTTCTGCTGAAAAATTAAAAGCTCCCGTCGCCACGTGCGGTTACGTCTGCCCAGTTTGCGCATGTCCAAATTTAAGCTCCGAGCGTAACTTTAATCTCATGTTCCGCACTAGCCTCGGGCCAGTTGATCCAACCACTGATATGCTGGCCGCGATAGAACCACACATGACTGCGGAGCAGAGGCGTGCTGCGGTGGATGAAGTTGCGGCAAAAACGGCCGTCTACTTACGCCCCGAAACTGCACAAGGCATGTTTGTCCAATTCCTAAATGTCCAACAATCGATGTCCATGAAAGTTCCTTTCGGCATTGCTCAGGTCGGAAAAAGTTTTAGAAACGAGATTGTTGTCGAACACTATATTTTTAGATCCTGCGAGTTCGAGCAAATGGAAATGGAATTCTTTTGCGAGCCAGGAACTCAAGGTGAGTGGATGAAATATTGGTGTGGTGAGCGAATGGCGTGGTATAAACGTTATGCTAATAATGGTGGAGGATTTCGCCTTCGTGCTCACGATGAAGACGAACTGGCCCATTACAGTGACGGATGTTTTGACGTCGAATACATGTACCCTTGGGGCTGGGGCGAATTAGAAGGAATATCTTCACGAACCAACTACGACCTTACAAAACATGCGGAAGCTACCGGTGTTAAATTAAGCTATTTTGATCAAAATAAGCCAGATCCAACCACCGGAAAAAACGGCTGGCGTTACATCCCCTATGTTATTGAACCAGCTGCAGGACTTACGCGCAGCGTCCTGTGCTTCCTCCTTGACGCCTACCACGAAGAACACGGCGTCGATCATGAAGGTAAGGACAAATCACGAGTGGTGTTAAAACTTCACCCCAAACTGGCACCCTACAAAGCCGCCGTGTTGCCACTAGTCAAAAAAGACGGCCTGCCCGAAAAAGCTCGCGAGATCATCCGCATTCTCCGGCAAGCCGGCCTTAACGTAAGCTACGATGAACAGCAGTCGATCGGAAAGCGCTATGCTCGTCACGACGAAATCGGTACTCCCTATTGCCTCACCGTTGACATGCAGTCGCTCGACGACAACACAGTTACGATTCGTGATCGAGACACGGCGACTCAACAACGAATTAAAATTGATGAAGCCCTTGGCATCATTCAAAAGCGAATGAATGCAGAGTCTGCTACCTGCTAACAAAAGGCTAAGAGCTGCAAACAAAAGGCTAAGAGCTGCAAACAAAAGGCTTAGGCTGCAAACAAAAGGAATGATAATGTCACGACGTGGACGAGGCGGAAAAAATAGAAATCAAAGCGGCAGCGCCGGTCAAAATGGCGCCGGTCAAAATGGCGCCGGTCAAAATGGACGGCAGCCCAAACGCCAACACGGGGCTCAACAATCATCCAATGATAAACGCGCCCACCAGCAAGGCCAGCCCCAAGTAGACCGCCCTGCCAATAAAAATGCACAATTCCAGAGTGCGCTAATCCCGCGCAAAACAGTATCGCGGCCCTCCGCTGAAACTGCTTCGGCGACAAAGCCACAAAATCGCCGCTATGCGGTTGTTTTTTTCGACACGTTATCTCAAGCCAAATCTGACTTACCTCGCTTAAGGGAAGTCAGCTCTGAGTGCGACCAGCTGAACATTGTTGTGCGCGCTGAAGCGACGATGGACGATCCAGATTTAACGGCAGCAGGAAAGCTTTTTTGTGGAGCTGCTTGGGCTTTAATTCATGATCGCCGAAAAGAAGATGGCTGGTACGATAGTCCCCACGAATAATTTCCACGAGGCTCCATTAGCGTAGATGCCGATTGTGGGATTGCGTTGAATGGGCCTGCGATTTTAATTAAATTTTAATCTTCATCGTCATTCGTTTGATCTACGGCTGCGTCACTATTTTCGTTCGTACCGTTGCGAAGCGTCCAGTCGTTTGCGGTCTGCTGAGGAGACGATTCGCGCTCATGCAGTTTATCTGTGATTGGCTTAATTAAATAATTTGAACCGTTATATTCTTGTACATGGTTAGCAATATTTTCACTTTTAATTTGAGGAACGTAGTCCGATCCCTGTACCATTGAACCTCGTGGAAGATCTTTTTCAGGTGACGAAATCACAGTTGGGCTCACGTAAGCTTGATGCGTAGACTCATTACTTGTTGAACTTCTATATTCATTCCACTGGTCAAATAAGCCTGTACCAATATCTTTGCCAGAGTCTCCCGATGTGTTCGCGTGGTCATTTGCGCCGCTTACTACCGAAGAGTTAACTAGACGCACTAAATACTGCTTTCCGGAACTATTAAACACCACCTCTCCTCGCCGAACACTGGTCAATTTTATGTGAGCCACACCAGGAAGACTATCGCCTGTTTTAATGGCGTACGTTCGTCCAGTGACCGAATCTTTTATGACGGCGATTCCCGAAGTTTTTGTAGCCCCACCAGCAATGACGCCAATCAATTGCACTCGGGCCATAATATCCGAATTATCAATCTTCCTCTCGATTGGCTTCGGATCAACGCCAAAACTTTCGCTCGAAACAACAAAAAAAATACTGGTAAACATTAGTCCTGTTAGGATTGAATAACGCATAAGCATCCCCCCCCTGTGATGTCTAAGCACTTTGCTTGCTAAGATATCGGCTAAATGGGACTAAACTTTAGGAAATGCGGTCAAATAGCTTTAAAACGCCCGTGGTGATTCGCCGGGATCCTTCGCCTGCGGCTCAGGACATGTCCCTGGCGTTTTTGCGCTATGGACTAATTAGCTAAATCATCAAACTAGATTTGGAATTGTGGAGTCTTGTGTCATCAGTAGCGGGACGTCACAGATTTCACTTAAGCGGCTTCGACCCTGGTCAGAAAGCCACTCAATGGCCGCCTTGCTCCTGATGTTAGTCATTCTCTTATTCATTACTGCTTTAAAAAAACTTGGTCTAGGTCGATTTCCAGCAGTGGATGGAGAAGAATTTGTTTGCTTGGCAACGGCACCTGGGGCCGCCACGCTCTCCTCAAACAGCCAAATCGGCAGGAGCCGTTCCGATGCAAACGAGATGATAGCCTCCAAGGATTCAAGACGATTGGGCGACCAAAGCTCAGAAACTCCTTCGACCATCACGATGCACCGCACGTTCGGATGTTTGCCCAGCATCTCACCCCATTGTAAAAATGGAAGCGGTGACACTCCAATCCGAGCCACCAATATTAAAGCCTCAAAATGCCAAGCCATCGTCGCCGCCACTAGCCACGGCAACCGATCTTCCGATGACGCAAAAGACCCTTCGTCAGCGACCTTCAATACAGCTCCTTTTGAGGAGCGTAAAAAACTATCCAGATGCCTCTTAAACAAATTGTCAAGGACCTTAACCCTTCGGCTGGCCGCCGCAGGATTCTGCGACCACAACGGCTTAAAATGCTCATCTCGGCCTGTTTCATTTCGTTGAACGCGCATGTCGGTCCACGCATCCACGACCTTAAAAAGCAAATTCCAGCGCCGTTTTAAACCGCACAAAGCGGCATCCCGAGGATTCTGAGGATCAACCATCACACCGTCACCACCACAGCAAGCAAATAACGTGGGGTTGAGAGTCAAGCCTTTGTCTGAAGCGATCAATCCAAAAAAATGACTTTCTGGCGACCACTTTTTTAGAAATGGGATTCGACACAATTGGACAGTTTGATTGAGCATGGATTTACCTGCGACGGCGATCAACACCCACAACAGGCATGCAAATACAATTTTCTGACAACCGCGAAAACATTCGTGCTCCAATCCTTTGACTGAGGGGCTCAAACAATGTCGTGTTCATTTGATTGGTGCTCGGTTTGTCGGATCTTAAATAGTCAATCTCGCGTTTTGCGTGATCATCCGTAGAACCCGTCAAAGGATAGTTGGTAGCGGCGATGATGCACTTATTGCCATTATACCGCTCGCTGATCAGACTATCCGCGACGCTAAGTTCCCACTCAGAATTACGCCCTTTTCCAAGCTCATCAATAATAAGAACGTCGACGTTTTGAAGAGGCCGTAAGCTCGCCTTGTCGGAAAGATCATTTGCGTAAGCTTCCCTTAGCTCGTGCACCAACTGAAAGAAGTCGGTATAACGCACACTAATACCTTTAAATGCCAATTTCTTAGCGACTGCAGCAAGAAACCAGCTTTTCCCCATTCCCACCGGGCCACTCAAAAGAAGTCCAGAACTTTTACCTGGTTCAATCCCGCGAATCCAATTTTGCAAGGCCATGTTTTGCGAACGATCGGTCGGGCTAAACGCGTCGAATTTTTCGAGATCTGCATCTAGGTATCGTGACGGAATATGTGCTTCATTGATTAGCCCAATTATTTTGCGAGGACTGGGCGTGGCACAAGGAGTCACGCTATTTCCTACAGGCTTAAGACAGCTTGCAGAGCACATTCCACAGTTTTTGACGCATGCACAAAGAGAGGCCTTTACCGTGGAAGGACCCGCCTCTAAAAGCACCCCTTTATGGTTCTTGCACGTCGGGCAATCTGTCGAAATTCCACAAACGATCGATGCCGATTTTTCAGAAGTCTTAGGCACCAGCCTTGACAGCCGATCATTAAGCCTCTCGTTTTGTCGATCAGAAATAATCACTGACATAAAATAAGAATCCAAATTACAATTAAAGATACTTTGCGATGTAAAATCTTTTAAATTCAACCACCCTAAGCCAATGATTTTAGAGCTTTTTTTGGTTTATTTGGCTTCCGAAGCCCGGTGAACGTCGCGTCTTGCATTCAACAAATCAATCAAACGCGTGATCGATTTTGTCGTTGCCTCTAACTTCGCAACAATGTCTTCCATTTTTGCTTCGTCTGGATTTTTTTGAATTTTGCGAATCAACATCTGAACGGTACCTTGCACAATGGCAATCACGTTGCTAATATCATGAAGAAAATTTTTTTCGCCTGTAGGATCTTCGATACGCATGTAAACCTCGCACAAGAATCAAATTATAATTTATACTACTATATCGACTTATTTGTCAATGAACCGTCGATCATACCTCAAATACGCCACCATTGCAAAATTAATTGACGCGCAACACGTGCGAAAGGACCTCGCGGCCTCCCCATTTGGGTCTCTATTTTTTTAGCCAAACGCTCTTGATATAAAATTAAAATTCATTTACAATCATAGCAATATTGGATACTTATTCACTTTCATCGCAGGTTAACTTTAACCGCTGACTAGAGTCCATTTATGCGTTCCATTTTTTCCCTTTTTTCGGTTACTACGATTACTGTGATTGCAACGATTGCCATAGTAGGATCAGCCATCGCTATGGCAGCGGCCGACCCCACAGATAAGTCACTAGAAGCACTTCCACCCAGCTGGACCGCTGGTGGTGCAGCCTCCGTTGAGAAACTCCACAGCAAACGAGCCGCAAAGCTACGTGCTCCTAGTGAGGACGAGGCCCAGTTTTCCTCGGCCCCATCGAAAACTCGTCGCCATACTTGGGGAGTTTTAGCCTCCATACCCGAGCTTGCGCGAATAGATTATCGATATGCCGTTTCTCCCTATTTAGCGTTTACAGCTGGTCTCAGTGCACCGATGCCGGTTGAGGTAGATATTTCTATGCCGAGTGACCTGATCAAGGCTGACGCCCAAAAAGGCATAGCTGTCGCCTACCCTGCCTTCGATATTAAATTTAAAATTGATTGGGGCCCGCATTTTTATACAGGGGCTGTCTGGCATCCCTTTGGTGGAACTTGGTATTCGTCAGCAGGGCTCGGGGTTCGGTCCATTCGAATTCAGGGCCAAGCGGTCTCGCCTATTAGAATTTGTAGTCTCGCAGAAGCAGCCAAAGAGCCACCCTGCGGCGACGACTCCGCAGCCATTACGACGAGGACCCAACTCTCTCTTAAGGCCGACGTAAAACTCCTTAGCTATACGGCACGTGCCGCGACAGGCTGGCTTCTACCCATCACGCCGGCTTGGACTGTATTGGCTGAAGCTGGAATATTTGCCCCGTTTCGGACCAAAGAAAACACAAAAATTGTGGCCGAATTAGTCGACTCACAAGGAAATGCGGAGGAGCTTTCCGGAGCTCTTGCTGAATTGCGGGGCAAAAGTGAGGAAGACGTGAAAGCTAAGACCAAGGCAGAACTGTTAAAATACACCAATAAAATGCTTCCGGTCCTAGGGGTCGGCCTCGGCTATAGGTTCTAAGTGGTCATCAGGATTGACGGACTGCCATATATTTCACTACTAAGAAAACATAAACCTTGATATAATGACCCAGATGCCTTAGAGTCAATGGACTGCCTATTTTATAATCAAGGACGTTCCAAGATGCGAATTCCTAGTGCATACAGCCAGGCCACATATCCAGGAAGCTTACCCTCCCTTTCGGCAGCAGGCGCTTTTGGCAGATCTCCTATTGCAGCCTCGTTTACATACAAAAACACCCCTTATATTAATGCACTCAATTCAGCCCTTCAGTTGGAACACGTGGCCGTAGCACTTTATGCGGCAAAGCAAAGAACGTCGGCGTCCCTGCACCGTTCTGGGACCTCGGCACTTAACCGGACTGATTGCCATTACTCGGCACTTCGCCAATTAATCGGCCTCATTTTTGCCCAAAGGGGGCTTCCGGATAGCGACCCCTCGGAGATCACTGCTCTTACTAGCACTATGGCTGCCAAAGTTTCGCGCTTCATGCCACCTGTCGTTCAGGAACCCGTCCTGGGAGCCAGTGCCCAGCGAGTGGAGCTCGCACTTGCACGACGCTACCGCCGGCTGCTTAACCTTGCCCCAGATGCAGACCGACTACTCCTGACATCCCTCCTCACTCAAACCATAACTTTTTGTTAAAAGTCGGCATCAGCCAAAAACTTCGCTGAATTGCTTACAAATTGAGACGCCGTCCAATACAATGTTTTTTTTGTCGGCAAAATGCCTTTATTTGCGGTTTGTATTTATTTTACAAACTGGAAGTGATAGCCTATCGCCTCTCAAGACCTGAGAGGTATTGCAAAGAGATCTCATAGCTCAGCTGGATAGAGCACCTGATTTCTAATCAGGAAGTCGGTGGTTCGAGTCCACCTGGGATCGCTTTTTTGCAAGCTGAACCTCAGTCTATAAGCTACAAGAGGGAATTATGCAGGGTTTTACCGAGATCACCGTGGATGGAGAATGGGAAACTTTCTCGTACACTGGAAATATCGATGAAAATTCAGAGGAAATTCTGACACCCTATCTTAAATCACTTGGCCAGAACGTCATTATCAATTTCGGCAACGTGGATAAAATAAATTCATGTGGTGTCCTACACTGGATTAATTTTATTGGTGCATTGTGTGCCTCCAGGCAAGTTCGATATGAAAAGTGCACCCCAGATATAATCCAACAAATTAATATGATTCCACGATTTACAAACACCGCTGAAATAGTTTCTGTGTACGCTCGGTACGTTTGCGCACACTGCGAGCATGAGCAGATGTATCTCTTTGTCAAAGGCAAAAATCTACCGCTAGCTGCTCAAGATGGTGTGAGTGAGGTGGCTTGCAGTAAATGTCGGAAAATTACGAGCTTTCAAGAAGTAGAAGAAGATTATTTTGCCTTTGTGGATCGCTAACCCACCGTCAAATCACCACCTATACTTATAATGAAAGCGTCGATACCTAGCTAGTCGCTGGCTGCGTTCCTAAAAACTACGGTTACAACCACACACGGAAAATTCGATGCACTCGCCAGCATCCAACGATCCTGCTGCAACGTAGGTTGAGACTCGTGCAGCACTGCGTCACCTTGTTGGACAAAAAATTGAATTTTATCAATATTTTGCACCACTAATGAGCCAGTTACGACAAAAATAAAAGTATTCGACAAAGCTGGCACAGGCAAAAATTCAGGTGTTATTAATGTACGAACTACCGTCGATGCAAAATAGGTATTTCTGTCGCAAAAAATATTGAGATCTCGTGTGGCCTCACTGACGCGGCAATGAGTCCTAATTCCACCATCAAAGTGTGCTACACCTAAGGGCAAGAGCGGCTCTCCATGACTGCTCACGCTTGTCTCGCCGTGTGTTAAAAACATTTCACCAGCGCCAATATTGACTAAGCTTCGATCATAGTCAGAAAAATCACTGAATTCTCCAGATGCACTCACCTCGGCCGACGATATGCGAAACACCATCCGGCCGTTGGCGTCAATCCTAAATATTTCGGACGTGTGACCGCGTCCATTTTTCCACGGCATGTCGACAAATTCAAGACGAGATAGGATGCGAGGCATCGAAATTTCCTTTGCGGGAGGAGGGAACACTTATTTTAGAAGGTTGCGGCCGCGCTGATTTAAAACGGGTAATGAACCCGCATCGCCTGCAAAGATCTTCAGCCAATTGTCCATTTTTTTCGAATCCTTTGCGCATAGCGGTAGCTCGCGGTGAGTTTAAGATTTCCTCGACGGAGTGTGTGAAAACATTGCCTAAAGGAATATCGGCTTTGTGATCTAAACAACACGGCACTAAAGTTCCGTCTGCATGAATTCCAAAATGGCCGGTTAACCCGTGACAAAAACCTGATTCCTGTTGCACCTCATTATCACGGCTTGGCCAAAGAAATCTTGAGTCAAAATGCAGGTACAGGCGCCCCGTTAATCGGTGATTTTTCCGACGGCGCACGTCGACCTTGATGTCGTCCCAAGAAAACTTAAACTCCTCTGAAATAATCTGACGCATATCTTGGTTATGGTTAGTTTGATCTGGTGTGGTCCCTTCAAGATCCCAAAAACGCAGATTAATATACATATCAGGCCTGTGCGCAAGGGCACGGTCCACGAAAGATTTCACACGGTGAACATAGTTGGTAGGATCTTGATTTGGAAAGTTGTCGGAAAAACTTTGCAACGAAATGCTCACTTGACGAACATTTGAATTCAAAACCAAGTCCACACGCTCCCCTGTCAACAATAAACCATTGGTCACAATATTGATGGGAAGTGCATTTTTATGGGCCGCTGCCAAAATACCCCCGAGTTCTGGATGCGACAAGGGCTCGCCTAAAAGATGCAGTACGACCTCATTGGTCATCGGGGCAATGGTCGCCGCAAGACTAGAAAACTGCTCGACCGACATTTTGGCTGTCGGGCGTTCGGGTGTCGGGCAAAAAGAACACTTGAGATTACAGGTGTTTATAATCTCAATATTGATTCTATCGAATTTTTTTCTGTCTATTTTAACCATAATCTCATTCAGTACCGTGTTGTCCTGACAATTTCAATACTGTTATTAGATTTAACTCCCAGAACCTCATTCCTGGCCGAAGGCGCCGACAGACCCTATGTGCTATTTTGTTTGCATCATGCCAAAACTTCTGGCATTAATATAACTACTATGCGTAAATTATTCAGCCATTTGCCTTTTAAAATAGCACTGGGACCCGCGGCACTCTGCGTTGGGATGTTGTGTGACCCTGCGTTCGCGTCCGACAGACCACTGCGCTTTATTTACCTCCAAGGTTTTCTATCATGCACGGTCTCTAATTTGGCGCCCGTCAGTTATTTCATGAAAATAGCTAAAGATCATCCCGATGCAAAATTATATTACGGTTGTTTTGACGCTGGGTTTGCGCAACACCCAGCGGATCTTACCGAACGTTTCTATCTATACACACGCACGCCATCTGGACCTTGGTCGGCCCCAGAACTCCTGGAAGCACAATCAGCACCATTAGCCATCAGCCTCAAACTGCGTCACGATGTACAAGAACTCATCGCACAAAACCCCGATGATGCGCCCTCTACCCCACAAATGAATATTGTCATTGCAGGCCATTCCCACGGCGCATGGCTCGCCATGCGCACGGCTTATCAAGTTGCGCTAAATCCACAAATGAAACTGAAGGACTTACTGACGATTGACCCCGTTAGTTACGTCGATTGCCCAAGCTCAAAATTTCCTTGGCACGTGCTATCAGCTACATTTGGCTGGTTTGGCGACTACACCTCCTGCCATGGAGCCCCAAAAGACTTAGAAAGCATTGAACAAACGATCGCTGAGGCCGCAAATTTTCATTGGAACAATTTTTATGAAACGTCAATGCCTTACCTGTCCTCTGGACCAGTGAGGCATGCCACCGGAAATTTTGAATTTACTAGCCCATCATACGTGGCGTGGCTCACCGCTCATCGTGCAATCTTGAAAGATCCTAAAACATGGGAACGCTTTTATAGACGCCTGACACATATCGTCCAAGACGCTGAAAATGACCATAATTAGATTCTGCTGAAAAAGGCCGAACTCCGCGTTGTTCGTCGCGGCAAGATGCTACCAATTGACTCTTGGTTAGGCTGTTGGCATTTCGCTTGAACTCCACTTCAAGTCATAAAACCAGTCTAGCTCTGCGGGCAAATTTTTGACCGAGCATGGCATTCCCTTTAAACCCACCCCACGAACGAACACTAAATTCTCAAGCAGTTCTTTTCCATAAACGTGAATGGTGATCGCTTGTGGACCTCCAAAGTGCTCAACTTTATGAATATCTGCATCAGGTGGCAACACGTAGGCCACGGAACCCGGAGGCAGTACGACCGATCCTAATTCTTTCGCTTCTAACGTTTCACAACAATAGTTAGTTACCCGGACCCGATTCTTGATCACCGCTTCGACCCCCCACGTCCCGTGGCCGTGGATGGGAGTCTGCTGCCCCGGTGCCCAGACTAGCATCATTACGACGAACCCAAAATCCTGGTCTTTATATAATAGGTAACGACCCGCCTCAAAATCACGACCAGAGACTCGCTCTACCATGGTCTCCATGGCATCCATGACCACCTCTTGAATCAGCCGAACTTGAGTCGCGTCAACTTCGCCAGTTTTTAATACAGAACGAATTTCGTCGATCATTACTTTCATATTTAAACTCCTGATGAACTTTAGAGGCGGCCGAGATTTTAAGTTACACCAATTCTACCGTGACTATCTCAAATTTGGAACCGTCAACTAGCCCTCGGTCGGTAATTTTCAAGTTAGGAATCCCAGTCGACGCCAATTTACCATTCTGGCGCCTTGATTTCGACCATATTCAGTGGAATCTGTTTACTTGTGTTTAAATACATGAACCCCGTCCCAGTTTTGAATAAATGGCAACGTCTCCATTTTTTCAATTCGTTCAAATAATTTTATTGTTGGTCCATCGTCTGGTTTCAGTAGCAGGCATGAGCCTAAGTGTGTTCGTACTTTTTTCCAATCTTGGGCACGATAAGCCTGACGAGCTTCCGAAAATTCTCCGAGCAAGTTCCTTAGTCCAGCCTCGGTAGGCATCACCATTGGATGGAGAAGCTCATAAATCTTGACCGGATCCCTTTTACCCTTGACCACGATATCATCTAAATCTCGTAAGAAATAAATATTTTTATCCTTAAACTTGGCCACTGAATATTCACTGAAAATAATTCTCACTCCGTACTCTTTCGTAATGGATTCCAGGCGAGCTGCTAAGTTGACGGCGTCCCCCATAACCGTATAAGCAAATCTCTCGGCGCTTCCCATGTTTCCCACTGACATCATCCCCGTATTCACACCACACCCAATATCAATAACTGGGAAATTTTTGGTTGGGAATATTCTTCGAAGCTCTTCTAGCTTCTCCATCATTAGCAGGGTTGATCGCGCTGCAACATCTGCCTGATCTAGGCGGTCTAGGGGGGCCCCCCAAAAGGCCATAATCGCATCACCAATGTATTTATCTAACACACCGCCACTGCGCAGAATAATTTCTGTCATCGGCGAGAGGTAGTCGTTCATAAGTTCCACCAAATCCTCCGGCGGCAAAGCTTCGGATATTGTCGTAAATTCGCGGACGTCGCTAAAGAACACCGTACATTCTCGGCGTTCTCCTCCGAGCTTCAATTTATCAGGATTGTCCAACACACTTTGCATGACGTCGGGCGATAAATAATGTTGAAAAGCCCCTTTAACCTTCTTTTTTTCTTTTTCTTCCGTAAAATATTTGTACAGCGTCACTGTCATAAAAAGTCCGGTAATTTGGATGTACGGCATTCCCATGTACACCCATATTCCTTTATTGAACCACATCAGACGGTCTATATAAAAGTATCCGACATAGAAAATCACAACGCCCACAGCGCTAGATAGCGCCGTGGTGTAGGTCAACATGATAGAAAAGAAAATCCCAAGCACCAATACCACTTTCATCTCTAGTCGATAGATATCGGCAGGACGTTTGAAGAATTTATTTCCGACAATATTATCGATCATGCTCGCGTGATGCTCCACTCCGTTATAGGTCGCCTCAAATGGATTGGCCCTCATGTCGTTGATGGCCATAGCGGTAGGTCCCATCATCAAGCTCATGCCTTTAAGGGCTTTCAAATCTTTTTGAGCAAAAGAATTCTCATAAGCATCGACCAAGGAAATGTGACGAAGTGTTTGCGAAGGTCCGAGGTGATTTAAAAGCGCTTTGCCTTGGCCCTGCGGATCAACCGGAATCTTGATAACGTCCTTGTCATTGTCTGGATTTGACAGCATGATTTCTTCGACGCCAATCTTGTCAAAAACAACGACAAGGTCTCGCCCTGTCATGGCCGACGCCATTTTGAGCGACATAGAAGGCATAAGATTTCCATTGGCCGATTTAACCAGATTCACCCACCGGACGACACCATCGTCGTCTGGATCATTGTTGAAAAATCCAAAGTGTGGAGTACTTGAAGCAATCGCGTCGCTATTGCGAATCACCGCACCAATGGATAACTCTGGATAATTCTTAATGTCAAACCCTTCCGGCATGATCGCTGCAAAAATGACGGACCCTTGCATGGCGTCCAAGGCCCGAAATTCATGTCCTTTTAAAGATGCGATACTCTCTTTTTCCTCGACACCGTAATACACGAAGCCTTGCACAATTTTGCCAAAGTTGCTCATCACCCTAAAAATGGATTGATCGGCAACTCCAGCCGTTTTCATCGACTGAATACGCTCCCAAGCCTGGATTTTGTCCGTTGCCCCGGTTCGGATTTTGGAAATATCAGACATGGCATCTGCAAGCAATGGTCGTTCCGGTGAATCCCAGAGAACGTCAAAGCCAATCCATTCAACTCCCGCTTTTTTCAGATTGATAAAGGCATTATCGTAAATAGAACGCGTAAACGGCCAACGGCCAAATTTTTGAATGGAACGCTCGTCGATCGCTAAAATTCCAATTTTCCCACTTGGTTTTTGTAGGCCTCGATTGACAAACCTCATGTCAAGAAGTTTGTTCTCTAACGTCACAAGGACGGTACCCGCTGCCCCAAGGCGCCCGGTGTAGTGTGCGTACAAAAAACCAATCATGATCACGTTCAAAAAAGCACAGATTAAGAGGACGGGAATACTCTTCTTAAAATGTTTCCATATCGCTTGAAGATCCATGGGTGTTTTTGCGTGTGACATGTTCATGATTTCCTTGGGTGAATAATACATTGATCATTCGGCCGGCGGCCTTAAATGTTCAAACATATCGGTCAGAAATCAAATCAAATTAGAACAGAGTTATCTTCACCGCCTAGGTGAACAATGTAAAAATTATATATTTGGACGTATTTATAAGCCGTTACGACCTTGGAGATCTTTTCCTCGAGGCAGCGCAGCAGCTTACACTAATTCTACCGTGACGATCTCAAATTTGGAACCGTCAACTAGCCCTCGGTCGGTAATTTTCAATTTTGGAATCACGGGCAACGCCAAAAATGATATCTGCAAAAATGGCTCTTCTAGCTGACAACCAATTTTTTTTGCCAGTTTTTTCAATTCCCTCAGCTTGTTGGCGACAATTTCCGGTGATTCGTTGGTCATAAGGCCACCAATCGAAAGCGGCATCATGCAGCTAACACCACCCTCGCCCACGACCACGATACCACCGTCAATCTTGCGAAGTTGTGCCACCGCCTCGGCCATGTATTCATCACTAGACCCAGTTACTATCACGTTATGGCAATCGTGGTTGATGGACGTGGCGATGGCTCCTGATTTTAGGTCGAGACCAAAAACGAGTCCTGTAGCCATTCGGCCAGTTTTATGATGACGTTCAATGACAGAAATTTTATTGAGACCCTTTGCTGAATCGGCCATAATCTGGCCATTTTTTGCCACAACATCATGCACCAAAGCCTCGGTCACAATTTGCCCTCGCCGCACTCCAATAACCCGGGCTTTGATGGCTCCGTCTCCATTTGCGGAAATCTTGAAGTCGGACGGCAAAATAATCTTTGACTTTATATGTAAATTTTTTTCGCCAAAAAACGGATCACTAGCATTTGAATTCGTGGACGGCGACTCACTACCGAACAACTCTCCCAGAAGCTTTGCTTCCGAGATTCCCCCACGCCAAACGTTTGAGACCTTAATCCCCTGACTAAAATCAACTTCCATACCGTTAGCCCTCTTGCTCGCCACCGGCCTGACCAGCACCAAATCTGCCTGGTACCCGGGTGCAATCGCTCCCCGATCTTCAAGTCCGTACATTTTTGCTACGGAAAAAGAAGCCGCACGGAAAACTGCAACTGGGTCAATTCCTGAAATCAAACCCTTATTAATAATACAGTCGAGGTGTCCCGCTTCTTCAATGTCTAAAGGATTTCTGTCGTCACTGCAAAGTCCCACCGTCGCTGACGTCCAAGCATCCAAGATCGGCAGTAATTCGTCGGCATCCTTGGCGCAACTTCCCTCACGAATTAAAACGTGAATGCCCTTCATTAATTTTTCGCGAGCCTCGGCCATACTGGTCGATTCGTGGCACGAGTGAATTCCCGCAACACCATACGCGTTAAGGAGTTTTCCGGAAAGTCCTGGGCAATGCCCATCGCGTTTTTTGTCCTGAAATGCAACCAATTTTTCCATGACCTCAAGATCACCTCCAACCAGCCCAGGCCAATTCATCATTTCAGCCAATCCAAGCACCCGAGGATGTTTGGCAAAATGTTGAATATCAGCGGCGGAAAGTTCTGCGCCACTGGACTCTAGTTGCATCGGAGCACTGGTCGAGGGAACACAGCTTGGCACCATCACAAAAAAACCTAGCGGTAAGGCCTCCGTCGAATCTAAGGCCCACTGGATGCCTCGCACACCCTTAACATTGGCAATTTCGTGCGGGTCCCAAATAACTGACGTTGTGCCGCGAGGCAATACGGCTCGAAGAAATTGTTTGGGAGTCATCATTGAGCTCTCGACGTGCACGTGGGCATCGATAAATCCAGGAACCAGCAACCCACCTTCGCCGTCAATCACTTCGGCCCCTTCGTATGAATCGGCAACTCCAATTATCACGCCATCAAAAATCGCCACATCTCCCGATTGCCACGCACCAGAAAAAACGTCTAGCCACTGGGTATTACGGATGACAAGGCTCGCAGGCTGGTCACCTCGCGCCACACTAATCCTGTGTTGCAATCGCGCGACTGTCTGCTCGGATTCATGAATACTTGCTTTTGAAATCATAGGTCTCCGTTTCGTCATGATTGTGAACAACCATCTAGTCCAATTATGAACGCCCCTTATTATCTAACTTATTATCTAACTTATCATCTAATTGTTCTCCAAGAGATTGACAAAAAAACGACCAAATTGCCGCAAAAAATTTATTAGCTTTGCTTGCTGGCGTATTCCTTGTAACATCATGCCCTCACTGAGTGTCCCTTGACCTCGATCCTATTCACTTAAGTCACGTACTTTCGTGACGATGATGCCCATTTTTGGAGCCAAAATTTATGAATCAACCTCAGACAAAAGCCCCACAAACAGCCATCACGCCAACCCGATTTGACGATTATCCTGAGTGGTATCAGCAAGTTATAAAAGCTGGAGATCTCGCCGAGAACTCCCCTACTCGCGGCTGCCCCGTGATTAAGCCTTGGGGTTATGCCATATGGGAAAATATTCAGCAAGTTTTAGACCGTAAATTTAAAGACACCGGTCACGTAAACGCCTATTTTCCAATGCTGATCCCTAAAAGCTTTTTTGAAAAGGAAGCGGAGCACGTTGAAGGCTTCGCCAAAGAATGCGCCATTGTTACCCACCACCGGCTGGAGCCGGGTCCAAATGGTACGTTAGTACCCGCCGGTGAGCTAGACGAGCCTTTAATCATTCGTCCAACATCAGAGACCATTATCGGTGCGTCCTACGCGAAGTGGGTGCAAAGTTACCGAGACCTTCCCATCCTCATCAATCAATGGGCCAACGTCATGCGCTGGGAAATGCGCACGCGAATGTTCCTACGCACCGCAGAATTTCTGTGGCAAGAGGGGCATACCGCTCACGCAAATGCCCAAGAAGCCGTCGAAGAAACCATGCAAATGTTGGACGTCTACGAATGGTTTGCTCACGAATACATGGCCATGCCAGTGATCAAAGGCGAAAAAACTCCGGGCGAAAAATTTCCTGGAGCCGTCAACACTTACACCATCGAAGCGATGATGCAAGACGGTAAGGCTCTCCAAGCTGGCACAAGCCATTTTCTAGGTCAAACATTTGCAAAATCATCAGGCATAAAATTCCAAAGTAAAGAAGGCACCGAAGAATTTGCATGGACCACTTCGTGGGGAGTCTCCACACGTCTCATTGGCGGTCTGATCATGACTCACTCCGACGACGATGGCTTGATATTACCGCCGCGTCTAGCACCTAAACACGTGGTGCTGCTGCCAATATTTCGCAATGACGAGGAGAAAGGTCCCGTTCTTGAATACTGTAAAAAAGTCAAAAAGGAACTTGAGGCACAAACCTATATGGGTGAACGGCTACGAGTAGAACTCGACGTAAGGGATCATTTGCGTGGGGGCGAAAAAACCTGGCAACACATCAAAAAAGGGACGCCAATCCGCGCTGAAGTCGGCCCTCGGGATATGGCTGCCGACAGTCTTTTTGTGGCGCGTCGTGACATGGGTGTCAAAGAGAAAAAAACCGTCACTCGCACTGACTTCGTCTCCACTATCACAACGGTTCTGGACACCATCCAAAAAAACCTTTTTGACCGCGCCTTAGCCCTTCGCGAATCTAAAACAAAAACCTTCACTGATTTTTCAGAATTTGCAAAATGGTTTACCCCAAAAAATGAAGAAAAACCTGAAATTCATGGTGGTTTTGCCGTGGCCTACTGGTCTCCAGAAGCCGACGCCGCCAAAGAAATTAACGACAAACTTGCCTCCCTAAAAGTTTCTGCCCGATGTATTCCCCTGAACGACAATGCCCCTGCCGGCAAATGTCTATTCACTGGTCGACAAACAAACGTGCGAGTCATTTTTGCAAAAAATTACTAAGATATAGGTTCAATCAGGAGAATGTTGTTCAATTCACTTAGGCGGCACCGCAATCTTCCACCTGGTTTTGATCGTCGGCAAGGAGTTGAGAATTTCCGCTAGATTGTCTTTGGACTCTTCCGTATTTGGCATCAACTGAAAACATCCTAAATCCCCAGGCTTAAAATCAACCAACGACAGCACGCTGATGTTGTCCGAGGACATTTTAGATAATAAGTCCTCGTCCTCAGCTCGAGACCCGCTGGCGGCCAAGCTACTTGTGCCGAGAAGACTCATGGCTCTGTTGCTCGCCTCAGGATCATCGGTTTTCAATGCCAATGGAACACCCGTCGAAGCTGCTGTAGCGATTCTTTTACGCAATTCGACGGCTTTGCGCGAAATACGGCTAGGCTTGCCATCACTGACTTTCAGCAGGATCAAATCAGCCTTCTCCAAATTCCCAGCTTTGATATAGGCTAAGGCCAAATTCCAAACAACAATGTCATGGGCATCGCGGGATTTTTCAGGCAATATTTCGAGAGTTTTTTCATAAATATCAATTGATTTTTCAAGGCTACCAGATTTCACCATCGCAACCGCGCGATTGTTTTGGTTGGCCACGACCCCCATAATGTTGGGTAGGTCTCCCACGGCTTTTTTTGCGCCGACGACGTCCCCTTGCACCAAGGCCACCGTGACACTAGTCTCAAGCACCATTTCATGTTTTGAATCCATTTCTTTAACAGTATCCATCAATTTACCTGAGGATTCTGGGTTCCCTTGCTCTGCTTCGGCCATTGCCATCAAGCAAATTCGTTCCACGTTCACAGGTGCGAGAGTTTGGACTCGATCGAAACACTTCATCGCAGCCGGAAAGTTGCGCTCGGCCATAAATACTTTGCCCAAGATCTGAAGTCCGTAAATAGGATCGTGAGGCAACGACATGCCTTTTAGGCAGGTTGTTCTCGCGGTTGAATAATTTTTTGAAGCTAGCAAAAAATCAGACTGGACCAAAAGTTTACGTCCCTTGCCAACCTGAGCGTCGGCAAAAAAATCTTTTGAAAGCTCTAGCGCTTTTTGATATTTCTTTGCGCGAATAAATGCGCGAATTCGCTGTTCAAAGTAAACTCCCGACTTCTGCAGGTTACCCGCATGAGTCTTAAGTAAAGCACTCATAAGTGCAAGTTTACCAAAAGGCTTCTCCACCACGGAACCTACACCAAACTCTTTTAACATCGGTAAATCGGCTTGCGCAATGGAAGAACTAACCACCACAAACTGCGGAGGATTTTTATTGGGTCTAGCCGACACTCTCTGCAGAATTTTGGCCGCCGAAACTTTCTGTATACGCCATTCCATGATGATGACATCAGGCTCATTGTCCCCAAGCCAATCCATGAATTCTTGGCCATCACTGAAAATATTAATTTCCGCCACGCCAACTGCTTTTAACGAGCGAGAGATCATTCCAGAAACGGTAGTATCGCTATCTATAATGACCGCGTTGTCAAATCCCAGGATATCTTTCGACGTCAAAACTCGGCCGAGTTCGACCCCTGACTTTTTGATGTCGTCCAGTACGTCATTGTATTTTTTTTCGGCCACAGTTGTTTTTGGATCTTCCAGCAAGCGTGCCTGACTGCATAAAATAAGGGCTTCCTCAAAAGATCCGACATTTCGGCAGGACTCTGCCGATTCCATCAAAATCGAAAAATCCCCAGGGTATAGATTCACTATCGCCGCTTCCATTTTTGTGATCGCTTCTTTTAACGGTAAATCAATGGCAATACTCCTCAAATAGGTTGCTGAAACCAAATCTGATAAAAATCCGTGAGCCAACATTCTTTCCTTAAGTTGTTTGATATCTCGATCAAATGATTCTTGAGTGAACGGCCCCCTCATATAGCTTAAGCAACCGTATTTCATCGCATCTGCAATATCAGCATCACTACAGTCACCTGCCCGTTCACCAACTAACAGAGACATGCGAATCGAACGCCAATGTGGATTACGAATCCCAAGCCCCAAAATATGCATTGCCGTCAGGCGCTCATTTGGGAAGTATGGCATGATAATCCAGTCGAATTTTTCAGCCTCGATAAAAGAAATCGCGTCTTTTGAATTCTTTGCGCCGCGCGCATTAAAGCCATTTTTTCGCAAAACATCTTGCATCATGCTGCGGATCAAATCATGCTCAAAAATGACCAGCGTTGCGACAGTTTTGTTTAAGAACTTTCCTAAATGCACAAAGGCTCCTGGACAGATATATTCCCAAAAAAACATGTGAAGGACTTCCCCATTTCACAGTACATATATTTTATCATGTAGGAGCCTGTATTCGCTAGTCATCTGACATTATTGCCCAAAGCTTTTTAGGCAGTAGAATTCGGGCCAAGTAACTTTTTTACTTCTACCAATACGTCCTCCATTTTGAGATCCGCAGGAGACGGCCGGTGGAGTAAATAACGGGGAGCTTGACCACTTGAAACCGTACTTGGATAAAGGCTTGGAAGGTAGAAACCTAGAACTGGCACATCCAAAGCCGCAGCAAAGTGAATTGGGCCAGAATCGTTGCCGATCATGCCTTTGGCCTTGGAGGTGATGTACAAACTACAGCCGAGTTGCCCTTGGTTCATTTGGTACATCCATCCATCTTGAGCTGACTCTGGGATCTCATCTAATATCTTGCCAGCCTCATCTTCACGTCCCATCCACATAACAACCAGCCCGCGTGAGCGAATTTCCTGAGCCAGGATCCCCCATTGCGCAAGCGGCCAACACCTGGAAAGACTACCTGCAAATGGATGCAAGACTATGAACTCTTGACTTGGAAGAGGCTTTGCCAGAACCGGAACATGCTTTATCTTGATGGAAAGTGGGGGCGGACAACTAGAATTGATCATCACTCCACACGCCGGCAACAATTGTGAAAGCGCAGTGGGCAGTGGTGTTTGCGACCAGTTATGTACTAAAACTCTATGTGTCAGGAAGATCCACGATTTAAGGCGATGGAATCCCACTCGTATAGGCGATCCGACCAAACAAGCTACGACAGCAGCTCGCCAGTTAACAGATGTAACAATCGTTATCTCCGGTCTTTGGGCTCGACAGTAACGTACGGCCTTCAGTAGGGCAGACATGCTACCAGCAGTCCTCCCCGGAGATTTCATCCACCAAGGATCTGCTGCCACAACGTCGGCATCAATATCGAAGCTTCGAGCGACGTCAGACGCATAGTCTTTGCACAATATGGTCCATTTTGCATCAGGGTATTTTGCCTTTAGGGGCATCACGAGACTCGACGTAAAAACCAGGTCGCCAATATTATCGAGACAAATTAACAACAGACGCAAGGTTGACCTCTTTGAATTTTGGGCTGTGTAACGCCCTCAGTGACCCACTTAGGCCAGAAGTTTATAACAAACTTTGGCGGTAGTCTACCATTCCGCTGCCTCGCAGGTAAGTCCCCTTCATCAAGTTTTTAAAAATGGATAGTTGACGCAAAGCAAAAGTGGTCTAAAATCAATGAGCGCACCAATTTAGACTAAGTGTTTCTCAATTTGTTCTTCAATTTGTTCTTTAATGTTCCAAAATTTACTTTATGGAGAGCTTATGGGAAATGAACGCACCTTCCGCGACGGATTTGCTTACGACGATATTTTGATCGTGCCTCAGCACTCAACGGTCTTACCCCACGAAACCGATTTGGGTTCGCAGTTTACTCGTGAAATTCATCTTAAAGTACCACTAGTTTCGGCTGCTATGGATACCGTAACCGAATCGACCACTGCCATCTCCATGGCTCAGGCTGGGGGAATTGGCATTATCCATAAAAACATGTCCATCGAAGCTCAAGCGATGGAGGTGCGAAAGGTCAAAAAAAGCGAAAGCGGCATGGTCACCGATCCTGTATGTGTTAAGCCTAGTGACACTGTGGGTGATGTCATCGCCATCATGCAAAAATTTCGGTTCAGTGGCTTTCCGGTCGTGGACAATGGAAAATTAGTTGGCGTTGTTACAGGGCGAGATATTCGGTTTGAGCGAAACACAAAGCGGCCTGTCCACGAAGTCATGACCGCAAAAATCGTGACCACCCCCCTCGGCACGTCACCAGGGGAAGCCGTCGACATTATGCATAAGCATAGAATTGAAAAACTACCTGTGCTCGCCGCAGATGGCAAAACTCTGGCAGGGATGTTTACCATTAAAGATATTTTGAAGCAGCAGGAGCATCCGCACGCCTCCAAAGATTCCAGTGGCAGACTCCTGGTGGGTGCCGCTCTGGGTGCAGGGGGAGACGTTATGGAACGAGCCACCGCACTTTTAGAATGTGGGGTGGATGTACTGGTTATTGATACCGCCCACGGTCACAGCCAAGGCGTTTTAGACACCGTACGCCGCGTCAAAACATCGTTTCAAAAAAAATATGGCTTTCAATTAATTGCTGGAAATGTGGCCACGGCCTCAGCCACTTTGGCATTGATCGACTGTGGGGTTGACGCCGTCAAAGTAGGAATCGGCCCTGGATCCATTTGCACGACGCGAATTGTTGCAGGTATTGGGGTGCCACAGTTCACCGCAGTCATGGATTGTGCAGCAGCCGGCAAAACAAAAAAAATTCCCGTGATTGCGGACGGTGGCATCAAATTTTCCGGCGACATTGTCAAAGCACTCGCTGCTGGGGCAGGATCTGTGATGATCGGCAGCTTGTTCGCAGGAACTGACGAGTCCCCCGGAGATATTATTATTTATCAGGGTAAAACTTATAAAACATACCGAGGAATGGGCAGCCTTGGAGCAATGACACAAGGGTCCAAAGACCGCTATTTTCAGTCAGAAATCGACGAGCAAGGAAAGTTTGTACCCGAGGGTATTGAGGGCCGAGTGGCTTACAAAGGCCCCTTGTCACAACAAATATACCAGCTTGTCGGGGGTATCAGAAGTGCCATGGGATATACGGGATCACGGACCGTTAGTGATTTACAATCAAAAACAGAATTCATGCGGATCACGAATGCTGCGTTACGCGAAAGCCATGTGCACGATGTGTACATCACGCGAGAGGCTCCAAATTATAAAACTGATCTTTAAAAATCGGCGCACTTTTGTGTTGTTGTGATCCCTCCGTGAACCTCTCCACTAGGAATCTTTATGCCTGAAAAAATACTTTCAAATCGGCCGCAAAATCAGGGGATTTTAGTTCTTGATTTTGGTTCGCAATATACCTTATTAATCGCTCGGCGCTTGCGTGAAGTTGGTGCCTACAGCGAGGTCATTGATGGCCGCGTCACGGCGCCACCAGTTGGACTAACGGTTAGAGGGATCATCCTATCGGGTGGTCCCGACTCGGTCTACGAAGAGGGAAGCCGTAGTTTACCGGAGTGGGCAATGAAGCTAAACGTTCCTGTATTGGGAATTTGTTACGGAATGCAACTACTGGTCGAAAGGGCTGGCGGCAAAGTTCGCGCAGCCACAAAACGAGAGTATGGTAGGGCCACCATGAACGTCGTACCGACCACGGGGCCGGCTTCGGTGTTGTTTGAGGAGGGCTCTACCACTCAAACCGTTTGGATGAGTCACGGCGATGATATTGGGACGATCCCACAAGGCTATCAGATTGCTGCCGAAACGGACGGGCACGTCCTGGCCGCCCTTGTCCACGTCCATTTGCCCATTGCTGCTTTGCAGTACCATCCTGAGGTCGCCCATAGCGAAAAGGGAGCTGATTTACTGCGCCGCTTTGCAAAAAATCTTTGTGGAATGACGCTAGACTGGGATGGCCAGGCACGAGTTGACTCCCTGTGCCACCACATTAAAGAAACAGTTGGCTCGGGCCACGTGCTAGTCGCGTGCAGTGGTGGTGTGGACTCGACCGTTACCGCAGCCCTCCTGATGAGGGCTCTTGGACCGGAAAAAGTTACCGCTGTTTTTTGTGATACCGGACTTCTCCGTAAGAATGAGGTGCCATGGGTTTCGGAAAAATTAAAGGTGTTAGGCCTTCAGCACATGGAGCTACTTAGCTCTGGAGATTTATTTTTCCGAGAGCTCAAAGGTGTGACTGATCCCGAACAAAAACGCAAGATTATTGGCCGTCTTTTTATTGAAGAGTTTGAAACTTATGCAAAAAAACATAAGGAGTTTACGCATCTAGGCCAAGGCACACTCTATCCTGATGTCATCGAATCGGCCGGTCACGGTGCCGGTGCAAAAGTCATCAAGAGCCATCACAATGTGGGAGGTCTGCCTGACCGCTTAGCCTTAAAACTAGTGGAGCCGTTTCGGTGGTTGTTTAAAGATGAGGTTCGCGCGGTCGGCCTGCAACTAGGTTTGCCGGAAGAATTGATTCAACGACATCCGTTTCCAGGGCCCGGACTGGCCGTACGAATATTAGGCGAAGTCACCGTTGACCGCGTCAAAATGCTTCAAGAAGCCGACGATATTTTTATTTCGGCACTACACGAGAAGCAGCTCTATCATGTCCCATGGCAGGCATTTGCTGTACTCCTGCCCATCAAAAGTGTTGGCGTCATGGGAGACAACCGAACCTATCAACAAACCATCGCTCTCAGAGCGGTTACGTCGAGTGACGGAATGACCGCTGGTGTTGCCGATTTACCCCTTAGCTTTCTAACACTGGTTTCCGACCGGATCATTCGCCGTGTCTCAGGAATAAACCGCGTGGTCTTTGACATTACAACCAAGCCACCGGCGACAATAGAGTGGGAGTAGATTGCAGGGTCAATCGGAACTTTTTTTAAAACTTGTTTGATTACCACCGGTGTCGCCGTAAGTTTGATTATAAAATAGGCATGCACCCAGACAAATGTCGGTTAAAGGTATGCAGGACATGACTTTCATATAAAATCCTTGCCTCCTAATCGATGGGCCTTGATACCAGGCCCAGGCGGAAGGTAGGATCGAAACTTAAGAAATAATGCCGTGTTAAATTAAAATCTGCGGCCTTTCGGAGTGATCCTAGCCACCATGACTGACGTCTCCACAAAATCTGCGCCAGACTTGCCGCCTCAGCCTAGCGAGGCAGGTTTCGTGCATTTACACGTCCACTCCGAGTACTCGCTCATCGATGGCACAATTCGTACCAAGGATTTAGTTAAAACGGCCAAAAAATGGGGCCATAAAGCGGTCGCTATCACCGACTCCGGCAATCTGTTTGGGGCGATGGAATTTTATAATTACGCTAAAGCTGAGGGCATCAAGGCGATCATCGGCAGCGAAATTTATTTTGAAGGCCACCCCATAACCCTGAGCATCGCTGCGTCAGCCAATAAAGTCTATCCCGAAGTGGGAGCCTTCCACTTAGTCCTTTTGTGCAAAAATCTTCGCGGCTACAAAAATTTATGTAAAATCGTCAGTTCCGGTTACATAGATGGACTAAAAGATGTTCCCATCGTCCGAACGGCCAAACTTGAACAGTGGTCTGGTGACATGATTGCCATGTCGGGAGATTCCCTCAGCGAATTATCTTTTTTGGTCGGTTTACTTCGGCATATACAGCCAGAAGGTGCCCTCACATTTGACTCTAAAAATCCAAGCGAACAACGCATTGTCGCTGCTATAAAAGAACATATCGATTCGGTTCACGCCTATGTTGGCGACGGAAATTACTATGTCGAGCTGATCGATAATCGACTCGAAGGCCAGCCAAAATTGATGGCAGACCTCAACGAACTTGCCTCCTATTTTTTATTACCAACAGTCGCTTCAGCCGACGCTCATTACCTAGACCCGTCGTTTGCCATGGCGCAAAACGTCTTTGTTGCAATCAAAGCAGGCTTAACGTTTAAACAACTACGTGGACGTAATCGTCACGCTAGGTTTCACTTGCTGGACAACATAGAGTTTATTGCCACCTACAAAAAATACCCAAACGCTATCGCCAATACTTTGAAAATTGCTGACGAATGCAACGTATCGTTCACCTTTGGAAAATATTTCCTGCCAAAATTTCCCCTACCTGAGGGCGTTGACGAGGCTGGTTACCTTTCTGAACTGTCCGAAAAAATGCTTGAGGAACGTCTCATATATCTTTCAAAAATTTATGGGGAATCGTTCAACGAGGAACGAAAGAACATCTACCGAGCACGTCTCAAATATGAAATTTCAGTGATCCAATCAATGAAATTTCCAGGCTACTTTCTGATTGTTCAAGATTTTATAAACTGGGCGAAAAACCAAGGCATTCCCGTAGGCCCAGGCCGAGGCTCCGGAGCTGGCTCGCTGGTGGCGTATGCACTCAAAATAACCGACCTTGACCCACTGCGATTCAACCTCCTATTTGAACGCTTCCTGAATCCAGAACGTATTAGCATGCCAGATTTTGACGTGGATTTTTGCCAATTCCGGCGCGGCGAAGTCATAGAATACGTCAATCAAAAATACGGACGCAACCAAGTCGCACAAATTGCAACGTTCGGAAAAATGAAGGCAAAGCTTGCAGTGCGTGACGTGGCTCGAGTCATGGAAATATCCTATGGCCGCGCCGATAAAATTGCAAAACTAATTCCTAATAAAGTTCTTAACGAAAATAATGAAGAGGTCGAAGCCACCATTCCCCTTGCAATGAAGGCAGAGCCTCGACTTGTGGAAGAGGCGGAAAAAGACTCCGCCATCAAAGAAATCTTGAATATCACCGCAAAACTAGAAGGCCTCAATCGCCAAACTGGTATTCACCCTGCCGGCATCGTGATGTCGGATGGTCCCATGGACGATTACCTTCCTGTTTTTGCCACCGAAGATGGTGGCTTGATTACCCAATTTGAAATGAAAAATGCGGAGAAAATCGGACTCGTTAAGTTCGACTTTCTTGGACTAAAAACCTTGACCACCCTCGACTGCGCCGTAAAACTAATCAGGGCGACCGTAGACCCTGAATTTGACCTCTCGGCCATCGAATTGGAAGACAAAGAAGTCTATAAAGAAATCTCGGAAGCTAATACCACAGGCGTATTCCAGCTTGAAGGCGACGGCATGAAAAAACTTGTCGCAAAATTAAAGCCAAGCTGCTTTGAGGACGTTATCGCCCTTGTAGCTCTTTTTCGTCCCGGCCCGCTTGGCTCGGGAATGGTTGACGACTTTGTCGAACGAAAACATGGACGGCAACAAATCGTTTATCCACTGCCGCAGCTTGAAGAGATCCTAAAGGAAACTTACGGGGTTATTCTCTACCAAGAACAGGTACAGAAGACTGCCGTGATTCTCGCCAACTACACCCCTGGCGAGGCCGACATGCTGCGCCGTGCGATGGGCAAAAAAATCAAATCCGAAATGGATCAACAAAAAAATCGTTTCCTAAAAGGGGCTGCCGAAAACCAACTAGACGTTGAAAAGTCTGAGCAGATTTTTGATTTGATGGCAAAATTTGCTGAATACGGGTTCAACAAATCACACTCCGCAGCCTACGGCTTGATCGCCTACCAAACAGCATTTCTTAAGAATAAATTTCCTGAATTGTTTATGGCGGCCGCCATGACCGTCGACATGGACAAAACAGACAAAGTCATCAGCTACGCGGTCGACTGTAAACGTATGAAAATGGTGGTTCTGCCGCCAAACATCAACGAAAGCTTTCTCGAGTTTTCGTCCCCAACTAAAAACACTGTTCGCTGGGGACTGGCCGCTATCAAAGGTATTGGCGCATCCTCGGTTGAATCTCTGGTCTGCGAACGAAAAAAAAATGGAGCCTTCTTAAATTTGTTTGACATGGCGCGGCGCGTAAACCTCCACGGTAAAGTCGGCAAAAAAACCATGGAATTACTCATCAAAACCGGAGCCATGGACCAATTTGGCATGACGCGCGATCATATGATGTCGATAGTCGGAACTTTAGTTAAGTACAGCGAAACCCATTTCCACGCCAACAAAAGCGGCCAAAAATCAGTCTTCGATTTTGGCGAAGAACAAGACTCGCAAAACCTGTCGACCAGTCAAGACGCACACCCGGACTGGCTCGGAGACCCTAGCAAAAAACATCCCTTCACTCTTGAAGACCTCGACGAAGAACGCAAATTAATCGGCCTATACCTCACCGGTCACCCCATGGATTTCTATAAAGCAGACGCCAAACGTTTTAGCAAAACAACTCTTGCGGGCGCCCATAAATTTGCGACCGTTTCCGGACGCGACAAAATTCAGATCGTCGCAATATTTCAAGGGGCGAATATCGGTATCGGAAAAAAAGATCAACGCCCTAGAGCCTTCGTCGCTCTAGATGATCCTTCCGGTACTGTCGAAGGGATGATGTTTGAAAAGGATATCCCCCTAGCGTTCCCGGTCGTTGGAACTCCTGTGTGGGTTCAAGCCTCCATCAAAAAACTGCCAGATGGCAGCTTGTTAAGAATGAAAATAGAGCGCATCATGACTTTGGAAGAGGTGCGGCAACAGTCCGTAAAATCTTTCACCGTAAATTTTGATCTTAGGGAAAAACTAAATTCACCCGCCAAGATATGTGGCGCCGAAGTCGTGCAGCAGTCCATTGCAAAACTTTCACAAGTCGCCGAACTCGCCTCTAAGGATCAAGGCCAAGCCAAATTGAAACTTGAGCTAGAATTCGACGCCTACAAAGTCTCTCTCAACGCCGGCTACGACGTAGAACTTACAAACAACTTAATTCGACTGGTCCAAACCCTTGGCATGACGGGACGATACGAGTGAATGAAAATCACCCTCGGTAAATGCTGGCAGTCTGACCATGGATCCCTAATCTTCCAATGCTCCACCCACGACGGCCTTACGCGTCGCAAGGGTTTCCTTGAACTGTCACCCACAAATCCCGAGGGACCAGTGGTTTTTACAGACGAAAAACCTGCGCTAACGCTAACTGCTGGTGGAATAGCCACCCTCATTCGAAAGCACCTGACCGCCGGTTCCCTAACCAGCATCGCCTTGAGTGAACCAATAAGCTCTAATCAGCAAAGTAGCCACGGGGCGAAGCATGAATTTCTTCGCCTGTCCTGCCACGGAAAAACTTCGTCTGGTCAAGATTCGGCCATCTACCTCGTACTCTCAACCAAGCCAGACCGAGAAATTACTGTTATTGTTGACAAGACTAGCATCGCCCGCTTTCGGGAAAAGGCGCGATACACGGTACCAAAAAAAGCCATTTTGGAGCATGTCGAGGCAGAGGATTTGGAAGTCACCGGTTTTAATGCGTGGGCTCATCACACGTTTTCAATGGACCAGAAAAAATCCAAGGAACCCACACTAGGCACCTCCCCCTGCGACAACCAAAACTCCCCTATTCCACCATACCAAAGGGCAGCTCGCGACCGAGTTTCAAGGCGACTTAAAACACTAAGGAAGACCTTGGCTCAAGACCTGGGAAAGATTCCGGCTGCGGCCATGTTACTCAACGCCAAAAAAGACGCCGAATTACTGCGAAATTTCATTTGGCTGGTTAAACCTGAAGCCTTCGCTCTCGACCTTGACAGCACGCAAACAGGGGAAGAACCGAGAACGATCAAGCTTGACTCTGAACTCTCGGCGGGTGCCAATTTAGAGGCGGCCTTCGTAAAAATTAAAAAACTAGAACGCAGTATAAGTGTTGGAAGGCCGCGAGTAGATGCCTTAACCTCTGACATTGGGCACTTTGAGGCGGTCCTTGAACAATTGCGGAATTCTGTTACCAAATTATCAGAATTAGACGTCTTAAATATTCTTCGCGAGCTTCGCCTTGAGAGAAAGCCCGCCGAAGAAACCGCGAAAGAAACCGCGAAAAAAACCGCGAAAAAAACCGCGAAAAACACTACACCGCACGCGGTAAAGCATCTTAAGGCCGCGGTCGGCCGCTGTTTTCAAGTTTCAGCCGGATCCTATATCGTGGTCGGACGAAATGCAGAGGAAAGTGACAAAGTAGTTAAGGCCTCAAAGTCTCAAGACTGGTGGCTTCACGTCGCCGGGGGTGGGCACGGTAGTCACGTCATCGTTGCAGGCAATGGGTTTAAAGACGGTCTGCCAGCAGCCCTTCTACGCGCAGCGGGCGTCTTGGCCCTGCATTTTTCAGACCGCTCAAACTCCCGTGAAGGGGAAGTCTACGTCGCAAGGCGCCATCAAATAAAAAAACGAAAAGGTGCCGCCGCAGGACTTTGGCAGGTGGACCGAGCAGAGTCGGTGCTCATTCGCTATGAATCGGCTGAGGTCGCCGTCTTATTTTCAAAGGAAATTAGGTACGGCGTGCAACGCCCCACCACCGCGCCGGTTGCAGGTCCCCATGAATGATCTGCAAAGTGAACACCCTATGCTGCAAAGCCAACATCTTGGCGAACTTCAAAGCGAGTGCCACCTTCATTTATATGGTTGCCTGCCAAAAGAAGCCTTGTTTCGGCTCGGAGACGAGCGGAGAAAACAGCACCCCACTCGTTTCCAGTGGTTTCTTGCAGAATTTAAAAAATCTACAGGTGTGACCCTAGATCCAGAAAACTGGTGGGGAAAGGGAGGTAGTTTTGAAACCTTCAAAAAAGATGTTCTATTCACCTCGCCCGCTCCCTTTGAAATTTTTCAGGCGAAATTTAATTTATTGATCGCCCTGTTCCCGGCGATTCCTGATGATCTAGACCTAGCCACTGCCGTTTTCGAGCAGCATGCAAAAGAAGGCGGCTACAAAGAATATCGAGCCTTCTTGCCTATGGCCCTCTCCTTAGAAGACCGAATCAAATACCTTCGTCAATTGACAGAGGCAGCTTGCTCCTATGATTCGGCCTCGTATCATCCAAGGCTGGCCATTTCGTTGCCGCGTCAAGACACTGCAGCCCTCGATTCGTATCAGTTTTTAACTCATTTTTTAGACACGCACCCTGACCTTGCCAAGTGGATTACTGGCATCGATTTTTGTGCGAGCGAACACACTCATTTCCCGTCAGCAAAAAAAACTCTTTTTCAACAAGTAAGAAACGACAACCTCAGACGCACGCACCACCTCGGTATCCTATATCATGTTGGAGAAATGTGGCAGGATATCGCCATCCATTCAGCCGCACGTTGGTGTGTCGAGGCCGCCCAAATCGGAGCTAACCGCCTTGGACACGCATTAGCCCTCGGCCTGAACTGCAACTCGCTTTTCGGGCAAGTGATCAAGGAGTCCCCTTCTGAAACTGAGGATACGTTTCGCTGGCTGCGGCAGTTTAGGGGGACCCTACACGATTTTGGCTTTACCTCTGGCGACTACGGGTGGTTTGCGCGACGGGCGGAATTGTCAATTAAGGAAGGTCAAACCCACTGGTTTTATGACCGAGACCTCGTTGAACAAACAACACTCTTTCAAAATGCCGCCATGTCGATGGTTCAAGCCTTGGGACCGATCGTAGAATCTTGCCCCACCTCCAACATGAGAATTGGTGGCTTGACCTCAGAGTCTCACCATCCGTTGAAACGGTTTGCGGACAATGATTTAAATTTTGTGATTGCAACCGATGATCCCGGAATTTTTGACATCGACCTACGCAGTGAAGAAAATTTTGCGACAGCCCACTTGGGCCTTTCTTCCAGTCAACTGCGTGAATCCAATCGCAGGACCGAATCTATTTTTACAAATCTGGGCGAACCACTAGGGCCTCGCGCTCACTCGTAATCAAGCCATGATTTCTTAGGCCATCGGCTCCTGCGTCGACTAAAGGCCACATGTTGCTGACCACACGCTTGACCTCCGATACGGATATACCGGCCATGGTCTCGCCTTGTAGGCCCCTGTGACGAGCAGATAGGGGGCACCAGCACACGGCACTCGTCGGCCCGTGGATCTGGATGGAAGGTGTGTTTACGGCCACCGCAATGTGGCTTGGGCCGTTACTGTTGGCGATGAAAAGGTCTGACGAGGCCACCAATGCCGCAAGCTCTTTAAATGAAGCCTTGGGCGTTTTGGTCCCCAATTGTGCGGTCAGTTGATTAAGTTCGTCAATTTCGGCTTCTTCGCCAGGTCCCCAAACCCAGACCACTGCCGCCTTTTGCTCGGTGACAAGCCAGTTTGCGAGCTCAACCCAACTAGCTTTTGGCCATTTTCGCTCCGTTCGACGGTGGGTCGGACTGAGCATGACGCGGCGGCGGCTGAGGTTGATGGCTGGATTGTCTCCCAAAAATTTCTTTGCGACTTCGGCATCACCAGAAGTCCAGGGGAGGGTTAGGTGCTCGCTACCAGGCCTGATCCCAAGTGGGACCAACAATTGAAACTTCTCTCTGACAATGTAATCAGGGGCCGCACCGCGGGGCACGACATCCGAGAAAAAACCAGACCGTTTACTGGCAAAGGCGATTCTTCTTCCAGCATTGATCAGGCGGGCCAATAGGGCACTTCGAGGCGTCCCCATAAAATCAAGGACCACGTCGTAACGCTGCCTGCGAATCTCGAAAACAAACGCGACACTAGCTAGTAGTCCTGTTTGCGGAGCCACCCAGTGCCGATGAACTTCGGGGTTACCGGTAAGGATGAGGCGTCCCATTGGGTAGGTGACGATATCTACAACTGAATTCGGATTCTCCGCCATTATTGCCGAAAGCACGGGGGTGGTCAGCAGAATATCGCCAAGTTGCCTGAACTGGATGATCAGAAGTTTCAAAACCGCCACTTTCAATTGGTGAAAGACCGCCCTCGGTCACTTATTTTTTGAAACTGGGGGCTATCGCTGTCAATTTATTCCAAGAATGAGAGTAGAGCGTTTTTAGAACAATTAGAAGTATTTTCAGCAATTTACGCATAGTTTATTAATATTATGTAAATCATTTAATAAGATAGTAAAAATATTAAGAATAAATAAATAATCATTGAAATATACTTTCAGATGTTATACATACCTCATAATAAATGTGCTTAACAATTTTTTTGGGGGTTTTATGAAATTTAAGTCTCTAGTTTCTTTAGTTTTTATTACAATTTCCGGCAATTCTTTCGCAGCGTCAGCCAACGATACCATCACCATGCACTCCGCCATCGTAGAAACTCCAGACCACGCATTCGCTACCATTGACCGCATCAACTTAAACCCAGAACTGGTCTCTGGCTTTAGTGAGTCATCTGCAGACCTCGCAGAGGCCAATGTCGTGCTTGATCAAATCATCAACATGGGTAAAAAAATATGGGACATTGTAAAGGCCAACCAACCCGTCACAAACGTCCAGTTTGATTTTGCAAACGCATTACCAAAAGGTTTGACCTCAAGTGCAGAGCTCTCGAATTTTTCGGACATTCAGAGCACCAGCGTGCGCCTTTGGGGAACAAATCCATATGGAATGACGGTTTACGATGTCACCTTGACTACGGTTCATCAATTCGGTGGACAGTATGAAGGCAAAGGACGGTACCTAGAAACCGTATCGGTTATCCCAAGCAATCTAAGCGTCTTGTGGGGCTACACGGTTGACTACAAGGTCACGAGCGTCTCTGCATTAAACGTTGGTACCACGTTAAATCCAGTTTCGTCTCTCGCACTTCGCGCGAAATTTAAAGTGTCTACCGTCATCCAGTCTAATGAAACCAACACGGTCTACCAATTCCGCGGTGATTCAGCAGACGTTAGCACCACTGGCATCTAAGTTCATTTAGAAGCTTGGCTTGTTTAAATCAAAACAATCCCCCAGAAATTATTTCTTTCTGGGGGATTTTTTCCTTTTGCCGAAGAGGGCCCTATTTAGAAGACAACCTAGTGTTAGCAGCCGCGGCCACGATTGCTGGAATTGAGCTCATGCACATGATTCGAAAGGGACAAATGCGAAAAACGAACGGCAGGCATCAGACGCCGGCCCAACAATTCTATTCACTCGCAGTCTAGCCCTTAATCGCCATAACGGGCGGTTTCGTCAATTCACTTTTTTAGCGACAGAACCGCATAGTGCGGCCAATGATGGCCGACCAATTTCCCGAATGTCTTGTCACGCATCTGTGTTATAGATTACTTCTGCATTTTCAACGAATCAAACAGCATGGCCGTCGAGCCTTGACCATCTTTAAAGCCATCTTGTATTTTGATGACTTTTCCGGTGGAATCAACAATCAATGTCAACGGAAAGCTTTCAATCCCCAAGGCCTCAGCCATTGTGAATGATCCGTCATGAAATAAATTTTTACTCATGCTATTAGACCCTTTGAATTCTGCTGTCATCCAGTCTTTTGCTTTGGCAGGGTCTTTATCTAAACTAACAAACACAACTTGATACTGCGCAGGCACCTTAACCATTTCCTTTTCCATTTCCCGAAGCTCTACTTTACAAGCGTCACACCATGTAGCCCAAAAATTGATGAGTGTTGCCTTACCGGCCCACGGCTGCTGCGACTTGCCATCATGATCGTTGATCGTGACTTTAGGCAGCACGTCACCAACCTTTACCGCTAGGGCGGCCGAGGACCAGACGCCACTGACAAGAATCATGATTCCTACGTTTAAAAAACTAGTGTTTAACTTCATATAGTCTCCGACATAAAATGATCACTCGTTTATTTTTCTAGAACTTTCTCCTGTGATTCAACGGGCCCCATTAAACAATGCAACAATCGAGTCTCGTGCCCCATCGTCTCCAGGAAGACTTTTCCACGAGCTGAGAACTTTTCCTTCGCGGTCAAAAAGCACCACTCGAGGCTCGCTCGACCCAAATTTCGCTCGGAACCAACCGCGGTACCACCCCTGGGGCGCATTGCCATTGGCAAGCGGCTCACCCTCGACCATAAGCGGCATATTCCAACCATTTTTTTGCCAACTAAAATCAAACCGGTCAGAAGGGTCCCAAACAATCAAATTCTTCAGGTACGCCAAGGGCGGTGAGCCATCCGTGTCGGTTTCGAGGGCCGTCACTTGGCAAAAATCAGCGTGAGCCAAACAGAAATTGTAGGCAGAATCAGCGTGGGAATGCCAGGCGTCAATTTCCTCGACGCAACTGCTGCATTGGGTATTCCAATACATCACCATCGTATATTTGGAGCGTGAGCGAACGGCGCTAAACGTCGCTAAATAGTTTGCATCTGAATTGGTTGTCGGAATTATATTCAAAGCCACGTTGAAATCTGGTCCAGGAGCGCGTCCCTGCAATTGATCCTTTGACATTCTTTCGGCCAAGTATGAACCTATCACGCCCTCGTTGGAGAACACGATCCGTCCCTCACTGTCAAAAATTAAGGTGAGCGGACCATTGACCTCGGGTAATTTTGTTTTCCCTTGACCCACGTCTATTGGCTTGTAGCCCCAATTAAAGTGATCGGCAAAGGTTTCGTAAAATTCACTTCCACCTGAGACCAAGTCCGGATCAGAACTACACAGCCCATTGTCGACCACAACTTCTTTAAAGGAACACAGCACGCCAGGCATCTGAGTGCATGCAGATTGCCAAGCTTTGATGGCCTCTCGAGCCTCGCCACAGGATCCTCCTGGGCCGCAGCTGCCCTTGTGCACCAGCACGGCACGCAAGCCTCCGGCCACCGGCGGCAACATCGAGCCGAGCGTCATTTGGCTACGGTCCACACAAGACGTCACCACAGAACCGTCTAAGCGGCCTGGGACTTCGGAACCCAAGAGAGAAACTCTCACAGGCGGTGCAGGGGGCTCTGGAGCTGGAGGTAACGGTGGCCTAGGCGTGGCATCACTAGAAATGGTGTTAGCAATTTTTAGGATTAGATTTTCAATCGAAATTTTATCATCGCTATTTACTCGCCACAGGATGCCGCGTGGAGACAGCATCACCGTCAGCGGCACGGTAAAGCCCCGTCCTGCAGCCTGAAAGTATTTCATCATGACTTCGTGACTAGGATCCCACCAATTCATCAGTGTTAGCGGTAGTTCAGTATTGCCGACCAGACCAAGGAGCTCATCACGGTTTTCTTTTGGGTCAGTAAATACTCCTATTAGCTCCACTTTATTCTGAGGCTCAGGTGCGAGTCCAAGGGCTTCGTAGCCGCCGTTAACCAAATTAGCTTGAAGATACCGAGCCTTCTCCATACATATCCCACAGCCTTTACTGCCAAACGACAAAACCAGCCATGGCAATTTTTGATCGCGCATATACTGCCCGATCGTTACGGGTGTGCCGTCTTGCAGCTTAAGCATTTGTATGGCGTCAAGATCCACAAATTCTTCACCTGCGATCGGCCGATTTAGTTTTACGATAGGATTAATTTTAGATCCGCAACTAAGCATTTGAATGGACGACAGCAAAATCAGCGGCCATGTGATTGAAGATGTATTTACCAGACTGCGCATTTCTACTTCCCTCCACAAGTGGGGCACGCCGAAGAACCTCCGCCGCCCCCCGAAGCCGCTAACCTCTCGGATGGGCGCCTCGTTTTCCCGTAGGGAGCAGAGAGGCTTTCGACGCGGCTGTCGTCCATTGTCGGGTGGAGTAAATATTCTTTTTCGTAGGGACGAATGCTCCGACAACTGCTTAACCCCAGACCACTGAGCGCTACTCCCAAGACCAAAAGTGCGCTTTGCAGCAAAAAACGTTCGTTAAATTTAGAAATCGATTTGATTTGAAATTGATCATTCATTTTTTACGATCCTTTTCTGATTCAATAATTTACGCACGCTAAAATTTAACGGTTGCTCCCAATTCCATCGTCGTACCGGAAAAACTTGCATTGTCGAGATATCTTGTTGCGGCCAAATCCATGAGTAGGGGTCGGTCGTGACCCCCTATTCTTGCTTTTTGAAATTCGTGGGAGACTGCGGCGGTAAAACTATCGGAGCCGAACGCAAGGTGATCATTGTAGGCTCTGGTATATTCATCTTCACGTGCATAGCGATAAGCCAAACGACCGTGGCCATCTTTCCAAAGCGATTGTAAATAGGAGACCGTGGCTTGAGTACCCATTAATTGTCCTGTCGACATATTGGTATTTAGCGCTCCTAGATTTATCACTCTTGCGACATCTCCGTGAACTGAGCACTCACAGGCAGCAATAAATTCACGAACTCCCGCAGCCCAGCTCTGGAGATGAGGTCTGTCCGTACTTTGCACACTGGCGTAGTCTGCCGTGACAATGGTGGTTGGATTTAAAATTGCTTTCAGGGACAACCCGCCGGTGTTTGCCACAGTGCGCGATTTGAATACCAGTGTGACTGAGTCGTAGTCAAGAAAACCCGCCTCCGGGCGTTTTGTTTCTGAAGTGGATCCGTAAACTCCAACGCGCAGCTGATCTGCGAACAACCACTGCCCTGCCGAGGCTCTCTTTGATGTGGTTTTAACCACGCCATCACCTGAGACACTGCCGCCAAATGTAAAATTTGAAGTCTTTGAAAATGTCCAATCACTATCCAACCCAAAATTTTGATCAAGGCGCTGGCCAGTTGGAAAATGCTTTTTCATGTATTCATTTTTTTCGTCACCTTCAATGCTAACTCCTTCAATGGTCGCGTTGATACTGAGTGACGACTGAACCTCACCTGACGCCATGGCAGGAACATCTGCACGTCCATTTATTTTTGCCATTGAACGTGATTCGCCCCCAGAGGAACTGTAACCACCGATGCGTTGATCTAGTTGATGAGAAAAAGATATTGTGGCCGGCAGCCAACCAAACATCAGAATAAATCCTAGTTTTTTTTCCATTTTCATTCATCCTAAGGCTATGACGTTAACAAAAGGGCCTTGCTGCTGATGACTGATGACTGATGACTGATGACTGATGACTGATGACTGATGACTGATGACTCACGGCTGCATTCTAAGTGACGAGTTACCTACGGTGTGCAGCTATTTACCTATTATAGTACGAAAATTAACAATTGCCCTAAAATTTGCGCCTGCAAAAGTGTATTATAACTAAACCTAATACCTGCGCTAGCGCTTGCCCGCCAAAGGATTCATGCCATAATCAAGAGAATTACTTGCAAAAATATGGTTTGTTGCCAATCTAGTAAATAAGTTTAGGTATAAAACACTGCCCCACTCTGCCACATTCCGAAACTTCCTGGAAAAACAAACGCAATGGTCATTTAGTGGTTGACGAACTAGTTTGGAGTCTCGTAGTCTCTATAAAGAGCAGACATTAATCTTTAAATTAGTATTTAAACAATTTATACACGGATGGTGATCACGGATGATTACGCATATTTCCGCTCCATGTTTGCTTATCGGTATGCCCAGCATGCTTGACGGCAACTTTATTAAAACAGTCCTCCTTCTTGCTGAGCACAACAGCGAGGGAGCCATCGGTTTTATTTTAAATCGCCCAAGCACCGTCCCCCTCAAGTCTATGCTAAGCCTCATTGACCGAGACGTACCATCAGCCATTCCTGCTTGGTATGGCGGCCCCGTTGATACAGGCACCGCTATTATACTCCACTCCCGTAAACCGGCGACCAACGACACTGACGTGGGCCAGGGAGTTTACCTAAGCACTTCAGGTCGCGTGTTAGATTCCCTATTAGACGAAAGTGCCGCCTCGCTTGATGAAATTGCAGCTGGAGCAGCACCGTCCCACAACAGCTTAAACCCATACCGATTTCTTGTGGGCTATGCAGGCTGGAGTAAAGGTCAATTAGACGATGAAATTAGGTCTGGAGCCTGGGCCCTGCAACCAATGGACCGAGTCCTCGTGTTTAATACGCCGTGGGCGGAAATGTGGACGACCGTCACAACTAGAATGGGACTTGTGCGTACCGCATCAAATGCCATCATGCCTTTGGTGTCAACTAGCGCTTATCTAAACTAAGTCTTGATGCCGCATTGTGTTACCGGTCCTCATCGGTCCATCTTACCGAGCTGATATGTGGGCTATGCAGGACCTCAATCCAAATGTCGCTCTAAAACAGCCTAAAACAGGCCATTTTTCAGGATTTTGGCATAGTGATCCAGTCCAGTCGATCAGCGTCCATAAACAATCGAGCCCGGCGGGGGATTGGGAACATAAGGGATCGGCGCTGCGGGGGCGTGAATATTGGCAGCCTCCCCGAAAAATTTATAAAATTCAGACGCCGCCGACAATGCTTGCTGGCTTTGAGACAAAGACATTAACGCATTGTCCATGCAAGTTCTAGTCGCCTTTACCATAGCACTGCCAAGGGTCGTCTGATCGTCGCCCAACGAATATGGTGGGTAAAAGAACGTATATTTATTCAAGCCGACAGATACATCCGTTGCCTGTGGTAACGTCACACTTGTTTGGCCGGCACTGACTTCTGCTTGCTCGACGTGTTCGACAGTCATTCGTGTGCATTGCTGAGCCAAGAACAAACCACGGCGTACCAAAGCGTTGACTCTTGTCGTGTCAGTCGTTGCCAGTGATCCACCGTTGTAGGGCGTGCTGTCTAATTGAATTTTACCTGCATTATCAAAACGCACGCCTGCGACCTCAAGATCCCGGCGGAGTTTGATCGCTCGCTGAGCTTCATATTTTCGAACTGAGTCAACAAAAATTTTTAAATTTTGTTTTCCTATTGAATCGCTCGGTCGAACACTGCAATACGGCTTCTCTGGTGCAGTCGCACCTGCGCTACGAAATTCAATCTGGCCTTTTGCAACTTGCATGGTTACCTGAAATGGCGTCGCTGGAAAAGGAATGATCAATTCACGATTATCTGCCCTTGGTACATCCGTCAAATAAGCCATCCCTAAATCTACTGCTGACCCTACCTCAATTTGCTGACCCAATGTAGGAGCCGTCTCATCCGGTACATTTGAGTTGGGCACAATCTCTGAGGCACTTGAAATTGAATTTGAAAAGTAGCCGTTGACCACCTCAAGAGAATCGGCGGCTGTCTGAATATTGCCAGATATTCCCATCATTTGAGCAGCATGCGGGCGTAGACCAAGGGGATCACCGCCTGACTCCAATGCAGGGCAGGCAGCAATTGTCCTGGCGGCCACCGACCCCCGTGGATTGGAATCTACAATCAGTCTGAAGATCGGACTCGCCACTGGATAAGCATCCGACGCAAAGCTTGACGGAAATTCATCCATATTGGCCTGGATCAGCCCCAGCTCTAGGCACTCGCTGCCGTGAGGCAGATCTGTTACTGCCTGGACACGGGGCGCCACAGAGCTCTCAGCTTGAATGAGCAATTTGGAGTAGTCAGCCAATGCGAGATTTCTAATTGCAGTCCGCATATTTTGATTTGTCTGTGCTGTTTGAGCTGACGCACAATGCCTCACTCTCTTGTCATACTCCATTATAGAATTGGCAAGGACGCTTGCTTTTTGTGATACCTTTTTGGCACCCCGCATTACGGTGGCTATAGTTAACGTGTACTCATGATAAGAGCGGACATAAGAATTAAATGCATTTGCGTAATTTCCAAGAATTTGATTCTCAATAATTTTTTTCTTGGCCTCAATCAGCTTCTGAAAGTTTTCTATTTGATTGCCTTGTATTTCCACGTTAGTTTTGGCTGCGGAGATGGCATTGTCAAATGTTTGCTTGTCATAGCCTTTAAGCAATTCTTGGCGCCGAATATCATAATCACCGCTCGCTCGGTCGTAATCGAGCATTAATCGGCTTTGATCTAGCCCGCTTCGAGCCGATTGTTCTGCCCATTGCATTTGAAGTTTTTGCTCTGCGAGAGCATCAATCGCAGGCGTTTCTGCGGCCAGGTTAAGTCCCGCTGCCGGACGCCTTGGCGGCATTGCGACAATGGCTCGACGCACCGAGTCCACGTGTCCGAGGAAATTGCTCGCCAGCGTTAGCCAAGCCATCTTCGTCTCAGCATTATTCCAGTCACCGTTGGCTTTTACAATGAGCCTTGTGAGATCTTGATTGTCTAGACCTTGATACGGCGAGTTGGAGGCTGCTTGCGCCTTACTTGCAGACGGTGACCGTTTAGTTGCACAGTGGGTCAATAACGACATGAAAACCAGCATGCATATAATTCTTGCGAAGCGCATAGCCACCTCCTCAATTTGCGATTAGAAGTTGAGTCAATGCAGTATTGTACCGCTATTGAATATCAGCGTCAACTGAAGCTCGCTGTAGCATCAACACACAATATCTACCGATTGGGTGCGTGTATGGTTGACATTTCAAACGTACGTACGTATGCTTATCATGTACGTACGTATACAGCCTAGGAGATATACTCATGCGCCTTACGGCCTCAAAATTACGTCAAGAAGTCTACAAAATTTTAGATGAAATCATAAGGACCGGAAAGCCTGCTGAAATTGAGCGAAATGGCAATTTGTTGAAAATTATTTCTGTAAGTAAGCGATATTCTAAACTTAGCAAACTCAAGCCACGAAAGCTCACAAGCGAAGACTCAGACAATTTTGAGCATATCGATTGGACGCAAGAATGGAAGCTGCGATGATTCATTTTTTAGACACAAATGCCTGTATTTGGTTATACCAAGGTGAGCTAGACAAATTCAGCGATGCCGTGAAGTCTCGACTTGAGGACAATGATCTCTTTATTTCACCTCTTGTGAAATTGGAACTGCAGTACCTGTATGAGATAGAGCGAATTAAAGAGAAGGCCGACAAAGTGACGTCACAGCTTTACGATCAAATAGGTTTGCAGATTCACAATATTCCCCTCAATGTTCTCATTGAGCATTCACTGAGTGAATCTTGGACCAGGGACCCATTTGATCGGCTCATTACGTGCCATGCCCGTATAGAAAATGGATATTTGATCACGCGAGATCAGCACATTCGTGCAAATTACAACAAAGCATTGTGGTAAAACACGACATGTGGAGCCGTGGTGGAGACGAATAGTACGCCCATAGGTCTGATAAAAGTTGACCTAAAACTCGCCAAACGAATTTCAGAAGCAATTGAAGTTTTTTGAGGTGCTCAAGCATAAAGCGGCTCATATCAGAGCTACATAAAATCATCAATGAATTCATAGACATTGATTATTGCGGCACTACAGATGGCAGCAGACCTAGTGGATTAGATTGATGTAGGAAGGTTTAGGATCGATTGAGTGAGACCAATGATTAGTGGCAAAAAAATGGGCTAGAACCCAAGAGGGGGCGACTTTATTTCGGACCTTTTTCAGCAAAATCTACCTATAAGAAGTCCTGAATTGACGCAGGGCAACAAAGCTCGTGACCAAAACCTGATGCCTTTAACAAGATATCAGATTTCAAAAGCTAAGAGAATCTCAAATGAATTGGGCAACAATTGATCTAACGTGTTGAATAAATCCAAACGGAGCATATTCAATGAATTCTGCCTTACGTGAAATAAAATCCAAACTTTTAATTTGCTCTGTCATGACGCATCCACCAGTTCGAAGCGTCTCTGGTAGCTTAATATGAAAGCCATGCTTAGGAGACGCAGAAGTAATTGGGCACACAACTGCTAAACCAATTGCGTTAAATATTTTTTCAGAAATAATCAGAGCAGGGCGGCGCTTCATTTGTTCGTGCCCGGCTTGAGGATCAAATGTTAACCAGCAGATGTCACCACGTTCAGGTATATACATCAGTCAACCTTCTCCTTTCCAACAGGCCTCCCAGTGGAAACTTCTTTGATTTTCATTTTCTTGGGAACGCTATTTACTAAATCATTTAAAGTCGGCACTGGCGTGGCAAGTACCAATGCATTTAACTCCAAGATTAGATCAACAAATTGACCAGCTTCCCATTGCATGCTTTTAAGAATTTCTTGAGGTATTAAAATTCCGTGACTGTTGCCCATTTTTCGGATCTTAATTCTTTGCGAAATCATAGGACCTCCTGTTATAACAAATTATACACTACCATTCTTATAAATGCAAGCCCGGCAGCTGAGATAGGCGTGTACTACCGCTTTATTAACCTGCCATCTTAATAAAGCGGTAGCACAGGTTCAATTTCTCTGGATTTTCTATGTAAATCTAATTTTTAAATTTGAGATTTTCAGGTTGTAGTAGCAACACACATTGTACGCTTTTCGCAATTTCTTTTGGTTGACGATTATTGTCGAAAAAATGCCCGTCAACTCCACTGATGAAGCTGGCGCGCGGGAGGAAAGGTCGCAATCCAAAATGGCTCAGTGCTTATGGCACCTTTGGATAAAATTGAGAGGTCAATGCGGCGGTCGCCGATATTTTTCTTAAAATCAGCAATTATTTCGAAACGTCGACCGCTCAACTTGAGTGCAAATGGCTCATCTTCAACAACGATCAATAAATCGATATCGCCACCTTTCAATCTTCCGCCGTCTTAAGGCGTAGTCGTCGCCGTGACGCCGTTGTATATCACCATGTCCACTGATCCGGTTGGGTCTCTCATAACGACGTTAAAGAAATAAGTTGTGCTAGCAGTCAACGTCGTCACATTCATTGTTGCGATATCCGCGGTCCAGCCGCTACCTCCTGCGGCGGCTAAACACTCTCCAACGGTATCGATGGAGTTCGCTGTAGCTGCTGTGCAAACATAGTATTCAAGTAAATTCTGAGCCGTACCTGTATCCGACCCCTTGGTCCAATTAAGTGTAAGTGTCGTCGCCGCAAGATTCGTCGTCGCCGCAAAAGCCCCTGAGGTAGGCCAGGTTGTGTTAACTCCACCGTCAGTGATTGTCCAAGCTGGGGATTGTGCTACAAGCGCAGCTCTCGCAGTGGCAGCTGTACCGTTAGAGTACTTTGCAGCCGCACCTAGCCAAATTGCCGCTGCTTTGACTGGGAACTTCGTGAGAGCAATCAAAAATGAATCATAATTGAGGGTAGAAAAGGCAGTGGCAAGGGTGAACATGCTCGTCATTTCCGTGACTGCTACGGTGTTCCAGCCGCTAATATCTTGGTTGAAGGCGGTGGCGCCGTAGAACATGCTCCGCATACTCGTGACTGCTGCGGTGTTCCAGCCGCTAATATCTTGGTTGAAGGCGGTGGCGCCGTAGAACATGCCATACATAGTCGTGACCGCTGCGGTGCTCCAGCTGCTGATATTTTGGTTGAAGGCGGTGGCATAGTAGAACACTTCGAACATATTCGTGACTGCTGCCGTATTCCAGCTGCCAATGTTCTGATTAAAGGCGGAGGCCCCAGAGAACATGGACGACATGTTGGTGACCGCTGCGGTGTTCCAGCTGCCGATATTTAGGTTGAAGGTGCTGGCGCCGTAGAACATGAACGACATGTTGGTGACCGCTGCGGTGTTCCAGCTGCTGATATCTTGGTTGAAGACGGTGGCGCCGTATAACATGGACGACATGTTGGTGACAGCAGCGGTGTTCCAGCTGCCGATATCTTGGTTGAAGACGGTGGCGCTCAGGAACATGTTCGCCATAGTAGTAACCGCTGTGGTGACCCAGCCGCTGATATTTTGGTTGAAGGTGCTGGCGCTGTTGAACATGCTCGACATAGCCGTTACCGCTGCGGTGTTCCAGCCGCCAATATTTTGGTTGAAGGTGCTGGCGCCTAAGAACATGCTCGACATGTCGGTGACCGCAGCGGTGTTCCAGCTGCCGATATTTTGGTTGAAGGTGCTGGCATAGCTGAACATGAACGACATGTTGGTGACTGCTGCGGTGTTCCAGCTATTCATGCTGGGAACAGTTGTCAGCGACCCACAGTTTCTAAATGCTTGGTTCATGCTTGTTGTGCCAGTGAGGTCCGGGATATCTGTGGCGGTGATGGTCAAATTGTTTGCGCCGTAAAAATAGCCGCCCTCCATGGTGCCGAATCTAAAGGATCCCCATTGGGATATATTCGTAATCTTTCTCTTGTCGCCAGTGTTGTTAAAAACCCATCCGGTCAAAGTTCCGGTGATGGTAAGGGTCTTGGTTCCACCCGCCGCGTAGACGTGGGTTTTGTTGGCGTCATTCCACGCGGTGATGGTGTTGGATGATCCGTCACCCCAGTCAACTGTGAAGTTGTAGGTACCGGTGCTGCTGAGTGGCAAGACAATAGTCGTGTTAGCTGAACCCGTTTTTGTCGTATCCCAGGTGCTAATAAACGCTTTGACGGTCAACATCCCTGAGGACACCGAGTACACGGTGGAGGAACCGTCCGTGATGACTCCACAGACGTAATATTTGCCGCTAGCTAGGGCTGTGGTATTCCACGCATAGGACGTGGTATTTTCGGCAAGTGAGCTCACGATCGAGGTCCACCCAGAAAGTCCTGCGGTGCAGCTGGTGTTGACTGTGTGGTAATACAGATTGATCGTCCCAACCGTGTCGGGGGCAGCTGCCGTGATAGCAACAGGGTAGGTCGATTCCGAGACCGAGTCACCGGTGCCGTCCGGATCCGTGATGCTAATGGTCGGAGTGGTGCTGGTGGCTTGAGTGAGGCCGTCGTAGAGTGATTTGTTGCCCGCCGCATCTTTAACGATAACGTTATAGTAATAGGTGGTAGAGGCCGTTTTCCCCGTGATAGCTAGTGTCAATACGTTGGCCGTGTAAGCCATTTCTTGTGTCGCCCCGTCACATTCTGCCACCGTGTCAAGGGCAGCGGTTGATGCCCCAGAACACACCAAATATTGTAAGCTTGCAGCCGTTGTGACGACGTCACTGGCCACGGACCAATTGAGTGTGAAGCCGGTCACAGTTTTACCGGTAGAAGCCGAAAACGTTCCAGCTGTAGGAGGAGTGTCGTAAAGATAAGAGACCATGCTCGTACAGGTTGATGCGTTTCCTGCGACGTCTGTCATTTTTGCGTAAATAGTCGTAGTCGCATTGGCTGTCAACGTGGAGGTCGTCACCGCGTTGCTGCCTGAGGTTCCGGGCACCGCAGTAGAGATTGATGTGGTACATCCAACGTTGCTAAATAATTCCAGAGATGAGGCTGAAGAAGCTTCCGAAAGAGACATTGTAATGGATGGTGTTGCACTGGTTCCTGGAGAGGTCGGAGATATCGACGTGTAGGCGATGACTGGCAGAGTGGTGTCAATCACGATGGCCTTGCCGTTGGCGATCGTAGCACCGGTCGTCGTGCTTGGGGCGACGAGGGTGAGAGTGGCGTTGTTGAGGGCTGTATCTTTAATCGTGCCTCCGTTGAGGGCGAGGGCTGTCGTCGAAGCGTAGTCTAGATCTGCGGACGTATCTCCGGACGCAACCGTGTAGTTAAAGGTTAAGGTTAGGCCAGGAGATCCACTTGTATAATTGACGACCGCATCAGTAGTACCGGTTTCAAGAGTCAATTGCGGCGTACCTGTAACGGTTACAGATTCAGAAAACGTAACCGTAATCCCAATCACTTCGCCCACTTTATAAGAACCGTTCGTTTTTGTTGAGGTCACAGCTGTGACTGTCGGACCTGCTGTCGCATACGTTAAAGTGGAGGACGCCGCGGTCTCCGACATGAGTCCAGCCTTATCACACGCAACCACCTTGATCGTCTGGGTCACCGTACCGGTGGCCGTATAAGTGCCTGTGCTTGCCGTGCCGTCACTACACGAGGTCGGGGCTGTGCCCGTGGTCGTATATCTAAATTCTTTAAAGTTAACATCTGCAGTGGCGTTTTGTGCAAACGTCATCACCTGAGAGCCCGTGTAAGTGGTACTTGCCGGCGTCAGGTTGGGTACAAGTGGCTTCGTATTATCAACGGTAACGACAGTGCTCGGGCCTGCGCCCTTATCTTCTTTTTTTCTATGACCGACGGATGTTTTTTCCGCAATGGAAATCTGAAGAGGTCCATCACCCGTAAAATTAGTCAGCTGCACCGTTGCTTTTTCCGTTGTGCTGGAAACAATCGTTGCGGTGGCCTTAGGGCCTCCCGAAATGACGACGTCTGCTGCGGTAAGGTCCATGCTCACAGCATTGGTATAAACGACGTCAAACGTGATCAAGTCTGTAGCGATCGCGATGAGTGCTGAGGGCTCGCCAATGACAATCGTTGGGACGTCGGTGCTACTTGATCCGCGGACTAAGGAGGCCACTTTAATTTCACTCTTACAGCCTGCCGTAAGGGTGCTCAAGGCTAAATAAATTAAAATATTTTGAAAATTCATCCAGCCCCCCACTTTTCTTAAAAATCGTCACAAAATACCAATAAAAACGAATCCTTCTACTTACAAATTTCTTATCGGCAAAACCCATCAAAACTTTAGCTCACCAACTCAAGAACTGGGGGGGGGTGGCAACTAGCTGAATTTGATGGCTAAATAACGATAAATTTTATTTTGCTATAGGGATTTTAGCTGCTTATTTGGTGACTAACGTCGTCCATTACAAACGTCGTCCATTAACTTATTCTGATGACGAAAAGTTCGTAAACGCGGGAATGTTTTCCAAACTCTTGACCGGCATCGGGAACTTTGGCCAATTAGATACAAAAATGTCATAATTGGCCAAAAAATCTTTCTATATTTTGGCCAATTACATACAAAAATGCTATAATTGGCCAAACAGCTAGTGTCAAGGAGTATCAAAGATGGCTATAGCAACTCGATATCTGCCGTTTTGCAGGATTTGGAAGATTGCGGATTTATTGCCAGCTATTCACCCCTAGAGAATGCATACTTGCGTGCAAATGGCTCATCTTCAACAACGATCAATAAATCGATATCGCCACCTTTCAATCTTCCGCCGTCTTAAGGCGTCGCCGTGACGCCGTTGTAAACCACCATGTCCACTGATCCGGTTGGGTCTTTCATGACGACGTTAAAGAAATAAGCTGTGCAAGGGCATAATCCATGGATTTATCCCCTGTAGGTCAAATACTGTAGTTTTCAGCCGGCTGCTATCACTTGCAGGCAAAATTTCTGATGTTTTAGACGTCGCTCACATTTCTGGCAAACAACGATATGGCGTAAAGTGGGTAGTTTGTAACCTTGCCCTGCACTTCAAATTTTTTTGTTGAGCAGCGAGAAAGTTTACATAGGGGATATTGGTCACCAAAGGACTTAAGGCTTTTTGATTTCACATTTACCCCAGATTTAACTTCAAGAGGAAGCACTTGGGTTTCTCTTTGAATGACAAAATCAATTTCTGCAGTTCCCTGGCTGGTCCAGTAATAAAGTTTTTCGAATTCATGTGCTAAAAGTTCCTGTGCAACAAAACATTCTGCCAAGGCACCTTTAAAATTGTTAAACACACCTTCTAATTCCAAAATAGTTTTTGCTGGCACCTCCAGTAACGCTCCGAGAAGTCCAACGTCTAATGGATAAATTTTAAAGATATTGGCCGACGCGTGAGCTGCTAAAGGAAGTTCAATTCGAGAAATATTTTTAACCTTTTGAACTATGCGAGCGTCAATCAGCCAAGTCAGAGCGTCGGAAAAATCGCGAGATCTGGCATTTGCTCCGATACCAGAGTAGGTAAACTTCTTATTTTCCTTTGCAAGAAGTTGCGGGATTTGGTCAAAAACTGCGCTAATTTTACTAACAAGATCAGAAGGTGCATGTTTTGCGAAATCCAGTTGATAGGATTGTAATATTTGATTTTGAACTTCCCGTACGCCTTTTGGGTTTGAAGGATTATTAACAAAAGTCGTTACAACTTCGGGCATGCCTCCTGTCCAACAATACTCTCTTTGATGTTGCAGCAGGGATGCGTGAAAGGCTTGTGGAAAATCCTGAGGAGATGTTGCGCGAGCCAGTTCCTTGCTCAGTTTTGCGTGACCTTTAAACTCTAGAAATTCGACAAAACTGAGAGGATGGATATCAAGAAACTGCACCTGCCCAACGGGGAAGCCTTTTTTGCTCCTTTTTACACCCAGGAGAGATCCAGCTGCGATCACCTTATATGGATGAGTCGATTCGGCAAAATATTTTAAACTGTTCAGTGCATCATCGCATTCTTGAATCTCATCAAAGATTAAAACGGTTAACGTTGGGTCAATTTTTCGTTCAAGATGAAGCGAAAGATTATATATAATTTTTTCAGGAGCGAGAGACTCTCGAAAGAGTTCCGCTAAGCCTTTTTCCTTTTCAAAATTTAGGTATAAATTATTGGGAAAATGCATCTCTGCAGCACGTCTCATCAGGTGGGTTTTCCCAACCTGTCGCGCCCCCCAAAGTAGCAACGGTTTTGGTTTTTCTTTTTCATACCATAACTTTATGATATTTAGGTACTTAATTCGATCAAATGCCACAACTCCACCCTATTTACCATTCTAAAACGAGGTTAAATTCACATTTTACCATGATATTCTGTGAAAGTATTCACAAATATACTAGTAAGAAAGTCATTCTTATTGAACTTCTAAGCAAGTGTCTTGCCTCGCTGTCACTTTCACTTCGCAAAGGCGAAACAACCGAAGAATTTTTGCGAGCTGTAGTACCGAAATAATCAATGAATTCATCAACATTGATTATTGCGGCACGACACCCTTTTTGCGCCTCAAAGCGAATGTGTAGTAGCAACACACATTATACTCTCTTCGCGATTATTCTTGGTTGACGATTTTAGTTGCCGGATTCGAGATTTGGTCCGGACCACGATTCGTCACAACCCCGTCGCTCCAAATCAGCATCGATTGGCATCATCGCCCAAGTTTTTAGCTCAGGTTCCCCCCTCACAAAAGCCTGTTCAAAGTCGTTGCGGGCAAAGGACTACCGATTGGAAATCTACGTACTCAATTTTTTGCTAACGTCTCTTGCTCGGGGCCTGGATCATCTCGGGGCTTTCATCTGCCTAACCGGACGTACCCACGTAAACGCGTTATTAAAGCTGCTGCGCATGTGGTCAATTTGTCTGCACTCGGTCCAGACGACGATCTCAATGACTTAATCCCTCGCATCAACAGCTACTTAGGGCATTTTGGACATGCCGACTCGTTTCGCCTTCGGCAGCAACTTTGCAAAACGGTTTCTCAATATGACATCTCAAATACCTGCGTAGTCCGTGGTGACTATGGCTCGCTGAAAAACACCTCAACTACAAAACTTAGAAACCACGTTTTGAACACTACCATTTCAGATTTATTTTCCACAGCAACTACCGGATTATCTGCAGATTCTGAGGAACTTTGGGATTATGATGGCCACCATTTTACAGAAATATAAACTTTTGATGAATTAGCAAATAACGTTAAAAAAGAATGCAAAAACAACAGGATGCCGGGGAACACTAGCGAACACACACGACCTGGTTAGGATTGGTCTTGCTGTTGCCGTTGCTCGTGCTGCCTTTAGCACGGCTGACGTACCAGGCGTAAATTAGTATTGTAGGAAACCGAGGACCCGGACCAGAAATAATCGGCGTCAATCTGAGCCTCGGTGATCCAATTGGCTGAGGCCGCAGACCTCACTCCGTGGGCGTAGGATTCCAGCAATTCCTTTTGAGTAGGAATACGCCAGTCGGTGGCACCGTTATGATTGAGTCCATCGCAATAGGCCACAGCTCCGTTCCAGAGGGAGGTGTTTACGGTGACCGTCACAGTCGATGCTGTGGCCGTCGCATTCCCTGACATGGTTAGATTAGTTCCATTGACGACACTTAGAATATAAGTGCTTGCGGGGATACCAGTTCCCGCGACAACCATTCCTGCGACTAAGCCGGTCGTAGAGGAAACCACAAGAGTGGCGCTGAGGTTCGTCGTAGTCGAATTAGTAAAGCTAAAGTTGGCCATTTTACTCCACTGGAGGGTTGTGATTTTATCTTTCATGGTGCAGTGGGCAGCCGTTCCAGCACAAGTTGACGCAGTCGTACCGTCACCAGTTGTGGTGACATCTTTCCAAACGTTGACATCATCGGTTGAGGCTTCCACGCCTCCACAATCGTTGTTAGTAGTCCATCCGGCATATCCCGTCACGACATCTGTTGGAAGCCCTGAGACGGCAACATTATAGTCGTCAATGGTGTCCCAATAGTCGATAGCCGTGCCTGATGTGATGCCTGTATTGATCAGTGACCCAACCGCTGCGTCGGAATTGTACACGGCAGAACGAACACGGTTACGGCAGTTGACCTTAAGTTTGCCCGTGACGCCGTTGACCACAGTACCTACGCGAACATCCCACGCATTAGGAGCTGTGCCTCCTGTGAGGGTGCCTGAAAGTCCAAAGACTGAAACGCCGTTTGCGATATTTCCCGCCGTGATATCTGCATCACCGGCACCTGTTTGGCGAGTGCCTGCAGAGTTCCAATATTCAAAGGCAGTGGCTGATTTCACTTGGGCATCAAAATTCGCATTCTCAAGATCTGCTGTGCCGGCCTGAGCACTTGAAAGCGCATAGGTCGCAGAGGGGTAGTCGCCGGCAATCCCGGCGATGGTGACTCCTGATTTAATGTTGCCGGCTGTGAGGTTTGTGAGGTCAATCGTGCCTGTCACACCAGCGACAGAAAGTGTAGTCTGCATTTTAGCTGCATTGGCTGAAATATTATCGTAATCAATAGCCTTGAAAGGCTGAGTGGTAGCAGCGTAGGTTGGCAGGTAACAAGCCCAGCCGTTTGCTGCGCACAGGGTTCCTGCATAGTAACTGCCAGTCGCTACACAGTTCTGGCCACCGGCTGTAGAACAATTGGCGGGCGCCAAAGCTGCACTTCCTGCAACACCAAGAATCGTCGTACTCGTGGCGATTGTTGCCGCTGATGGCGCGGCACTTATGCCAGAATAGTATCCTGCACCTGGGAATGTGGCCGCGAGGGCCAAGGAGCCTTGGTTTATAATCGTTCCGACCACTCCCGACACGGTAGAGGTGGTTAGCATTTTTGTGGCGTCAATCGTCGAGAAGTCGATCGCTTTTTTGTCTTGGGAGCTTTGGACATAGGTTGGCAGGTAACAGGCCGAGCCGTTCGCTGCGCACGCGGTACCTGCAAAGTATGTGGTTTTCGCAACACAATTCTGTTGACCGGCTGTATTACAATCGGCGGGCGTCAAAACAGCACTTCCTGCAACACCAAGAATCGTCGTACTCGTGGCGATTGTTCCCGCTGATGGC
>CANJQY010000002.1 GCA_947476525.1 Oligoflexales bacterium | reverse complement strand
CGCCGTGTTTTTCGCCTTGCGGTGCAGCGGCTTTGTGTTCTTCGCCGTGTTTTTCGCCTTGCGGTGCAGCGGCTGTGTGTTCTTCGCCGTGTTTTTCGCCTTGCAGTGCAGCGGCTGTGTGTTCTTCGCCGTGTTTTTCGCCTTGCGGTGCAGCGGCTGTGTGTTCTTCGCCGTGTTCTTTGCCGTGCGGTGCAGCGGATGTGTGTTCTTCGCCGTGTTCTTCGCCGTGTTCTTCGCCGTGTTTTTTGCCTTCACCTGAACCTGAGGATTCTTCTTCGGCACTTTCACTAGCCTTGTGACTTGCCGGAACACGTTTCTTAAGCCAATAAGTTCCTCCACCAAAAATTGTGCCGCTTAAGCCGATGGCAAGAAACCACACCGAAACTTGTCTGCTACTGTCATTCATGCTGCCTCCAGTTGAGAGTCACAATTTCTATATGAAATGAAGTCCCTCACAAAAGGCTCTTCGGGAGGGTTGGGTCAAACTTGAGATTTCTTTCTTTATTTTTAGTAAATTTACTTTGAAATCGGGTAGTTGTGGGCTTAAAATAAATTCAGCCTGCAGGGGTTGGCTAATCGTCGTTGTGGTAGCAACACACATTGTACGATTTTCGCAATTATTCTTGGTTGACGATGTCGCCTGATGAATTTTAAAGCGAGCTCATGCCAGAGCGGAATAAAATCGTCAAGGAATTCACCTACATTGATATTGCGGCACTACAGTGCTCTATGACATAGAATACTTGACTTAACCTCATAATAATACTAAGATTTAGAAAGACCATATTCCGCATTTTTATCGAAATTTCGGAGTTTTATGACATTTTTTAGGCACTTAAAACTGGAAGAAGGCCAGCACGCCCTAATCTTGGGAGCGCGAGGAACCGGGAAAAGCACGTTGCTGAGGGAGCGTTTTTCCAATCAACCAGTGTTTTGGATAGATCTGCTTTTACCCAAAACAGAGGACCGCTACGCACGCAATCCTGAGCGCTTAAAAAACGAATTTGTGGCGCTTCCAAGCGAAACCAAAATCATTGTGATCGATGAAATTCAAAAGGTACCTTCACTGCTCGATGTCGTCCACTCACTCATAGAGACGCCTGGACACGACCGGCTTTTCATTCTAACGGGGTCGAGTGCCCGCAAACTTCGCGCGGGTTCTGCAAACCTGCTTGCTGGCAGAGCGCTGGCGTACACATTTTTTCCTTTAACTAGCTTCGAGCTTGGGTCACAGTTTATTCTTAAAGAGGCACTTCAATATGGAACGCTACCAAAAATTTGGAATTTGATCAGCGCATCTGCTAAGCGAAAAACTCTTGAAACCTATGCGTTGACCTACTTAAATGAGGAAATCCGCGCAGAGCAAGCTGTGCGCCTTTTAGATCCCTTTCGAAAATTCCTAGAAGTGGCAGCTCAATCTAATGGGAGGATTGTAAATTTCTCGTCAATTGCGCGGGATGTCGATGTAGATGAAAAGACTGTGCGCAGCTATTACCAAATTCTCGAAGATACATTAATTGGTTTTTTTCTCGAGCCGTTTCATAACTCCATTCGCAAACAGGTAGGCAAGGCTCCCAAGTTTTTTTTCTTCGACACGGGAGTTGTTCGCGCTCTTTCCAGAACGCTCACTCTCGATTTGTTACCCAGCACCAACTCATGGGGCGATGCGTTCGAACATTTTATCATTACAGAGATGACTCGCCTTATTGGGTATAGCGGAAATCAATTTCGTTTGCATTTTATTAGAACCTATGAAGATCAAGAGATAGACGTCGTCGTAATGCGTCCCGGAAAACCACTTTTATTGATCGAAATCAAGTCGACTGAGACCATAAGAAGAGACCATCTGAAACATTTGCTAACTTTAAGATCCGACTTTTCTGTCCCCACGGAAGAACTCTGCTTGTCGTGCGACGAAACCGCTCAGATGATCGAGGGAGTTCTCTGCCTACCGTGGCAACAGGGCCTTAGAAAGTTTTTTGGAGGACCGGACTTGACGTTGATTTCTCCCGAGGATCCTGTTTAGTACCTTGTAGTAGCAACACACATTGTGCGATTTTCGCAAGTATTCTTGGTTGACGATGTTGCGAGCAAAAGACGTCTCCACCCTGGAATAAGGTTTGCTGGAAGATAACCCTTGCTCATCGTCCGATAATAGGTCATCTTCTTGGTGGAATTTGGTAGTTACATTAAGGAGTTCGCCATGTTGAATCAAAATTTGCTTTGTTTTTCAAAACAGGAATCTCGTTGTTTTAAAAAGGTCGTCGCGGCAGCCGGAATTGTTGTATTGGTGGCTACGTCGGGCTCTAGTTTATTTGCGGCTGACATTACAGCGGTGTCTGGATTTTATAGTAAATCAAACCAAAAAATCGACTCCAAGACGATGGGATCAAAAAGCACCGTGAACCTAGGGGGCCGATATTCAGATGATCTTACGGACACGGTTGCGTGGATCGGAGAGGCTGAAATTAAGGCGCGAAGTTACACCGGAGCTGCCGGCAAGATTACCCCAGACGACGGGATGAGCCTGTTTGCTGGTGGTGGCGCTAGACAATACTTTAAGCCTTTTGCGGACGGTGTGGTCCCGTATGTCACCGGAATGGCTAGAGTTGTTATTGATAAAACCGCCGAATGGACGGCCTTAGGGTATGTCCAGACGTCTACCAGTGCCTTGTTATATGGGGCCAATGCGGGAGTTCGTGTTGGTTTGGGCGAGCGCTTTTTCGTTGAAATTGATTTAACGATATTCGAAAGCCCACTATATGCGGCCACGAAAGTGGAGACGTATGTTCAAGTCGACAAGGTCGTAACCTCAAGCAGTACCGAAAGCTCGGAAACCGCCTTTTTCGTTAATTCCTCGGCAAAATTGATGGATGCGCGCCTTGGCCTGGGAATAAAGCTTTAAGAGTGAAAAAACTCGTTTGTAGCTGTTATTTTTGATGATTTTATTATTTGAATGATTTATATACGTTTTCAACATTTTTGTGTTTTAGAGTTTTAGAAAAGGAAATTCCAAATGCGTAAGAACCGTCCTGCCCGCAACCGTAAGAAAACAGCGAAATACCGTGCAAAAAAGAAAATTTCGCGTCGTCGTAAGCAAGTGAAGAGTATTCCAGGCCAACGTGCTGGTCTTACTTTCCGTCGCGGCTACAAGAAGTAATATTTGCTAGTGCTGGTTGCTAGCGCTGTTTGTGCTATCAACCAGTTGATTTTGCCTTCGACGAATAAGTTTTTAAGGAGCGAGCTTAGGCAGATTTGCTAAGCCCGCTTTTGCCTTGTCAAAAGTTGGGTCAAGTTCCAGCGATTTAGTGAAAAAAGTTTTAGCTTGCGCATAATCGTCAGGAGTTTTGAGGCTCACGTGGGCCAAGGCCATATTGTAGTAAATGCGAAAGTTATCTTTGAATTTTGGGTAGAACATCAAGGCGCGTTTATACTCAAGCAACGCTTCCGCAACTTTCCCATCTTTGGACAGCATGACGCCTTTATTATTGTAGTGCCTGACAATTTCCATTGGCTTGGCGACATCTTTGCCAAGTGAAATAGCCTGTTCATCAAAGCCGCCATCATAAAGTAGCTTGAAGGCCTCAAACTTGTAGTCAGGAGATTCAGGGTTTAATTTGATTAACTCTTTAAACACGCCCACGGATTTTATCGGATCCTTGTTTTGAATATACATCGACGCTAGTGCGTTGAGGCGTTCAATGTTTTGAGGGGCAAGTTGATCGGCTTTTTCCAAATAGGGTTTTGCATCCTTAAAATTCCCAAGCTTCATGTGCATTCGACCAGCGGTGCCAATCAAATTTATGTCATTTGGCGCAGGTACCAGCATTTTAACCGCCGTGTCTAGGCAATCTTTGAAACGGTCAGACGTTTCATAAATATCAAGCAATAGGCGTTCTGCTTTGTTGCCCACCTCGGAAATCATGGCCGCCGCTTTATCGGCAGCCTTCTGCACTTGACCCTGTTTCAAAAAAGGATCGATGACCCGAGTCTTTGTCTCGGCAAATAGTTGAGATTTTCTTTTATTGCCTAAGGCTTTCGCCAAAATTGAGAGTAGTTGAATATCTTTAATGGGTTTAACTACCGTCTCAATGTCGCTCAACTCGCCGGCAAGATTGTCTTGCCCCGCGGTTCGTTGACTGCTCGCTGCGACGATGAAGCCGGTGTTGCGTTTTTCCATCATTTCGTGAGCGCGCCATTTTTGGATCAAAGCTAGGCCGGGCAGGGGGCCGAACTCGAGCTCAATGATCACCACTTCAAAACGTTCAGTGTTGAATTTGTATATTGCAGTCTCAAGGTCACTGGCCTTGACCACTGTGATTTTATGGCGTGCCATCGCGTTTTCGAGAGCGATCCCAACAGAAGGATCGTCGTCAACGATGAGAATTTTTGTTGGGAGGTTGTTATCTGCCAATGGGTATTACTCCAAGTATAATCATATGATTTTACCACAAAATTTCGATTTTTGATGTTTGGGCTAAAAAATAATAGCTCAGATTTGCTTACTTGGGCGAAAGTCGATTATTATATAGACATCGACAAACAACAAAAAAAAGGAAACATACCTGTGAATATTGGTATTTGCACTGGTGGAGGAGACTGCCCTGGACTAAACGCAGTGATTCGGGCCGTGACGCGGCACGCGATTTTGAATTACAACATGAAAGTATTCGGTGTCGAATGCAGCATTAATGGAATCATGACAACGCCGCCAGCGGTCAGGGAGCTGACGCTTAACGATGTGTCGGGAATATTGCTAAAGGGCGGCACAATTCTCGGCACCTCAAATGCTGGCACTCCCTTTAAAGATCCAGAAACCGGTGCCAAGGGCATATCTAACGCTTTGGCCAATTGGAAAACTCTGGGCCTAGATTGTTTAATCGTGGTGGGCGGGGACGGCACTCAGCGCATGGCTGTCATGCTCCAAGACGCGGGAATGCCGATTGTAGGTATTCCAAAGACCATTGATAATGACTATGAGCCGACAGACGTGTCGATCGGTTTTATGACGGCCGTAGAGGTTGCGTCCGAAGCGATTTCTCGACTTCATTCTACCGCCGAAGCCCATAGTCGCGTCATGGTGGCCGAGGTTATGGGCCGAGATGCGGGGTTCATTGCCTTGCACGCTGGAATTGCATCTGCCGCAAACATAATTTTAGTTCCCGAGATTCCCTTTAGTTATGATGCCATCATCAAGGCGATGGAAAGCAGGCGTAAGCGTGGCCGAAATTTCTCAGTCGTGGTCGTAGCGGAAGGAGCTCACGAAGTGGGGAAAGAACCAAAATTTAGATCCTCGTCCACAGGGTCAATCCACCTCGGAGGCATCGCCGATGAGGTGGCTAGAGAAATTCACGGTAGGGCGAAAATCGATACTAGAGTTACGGTTCTTGGACACATTCAACGCGGGGGTTCACCCGCGCCATTGGACCGAATTCTTGCCACGGCATTCGGAGTGCATGCTGTTGATTTGGTAGCGGCGAAAAAATTTGGAAGGGTGGTCGGCTATCGTGGCGGTGAAATTACCTCTAGGAAATACGGCGAATTTGCAAGCGAAGCGCGACGTCTCAGCCTCAAAGACCCGTTTCTCCTTGCGGCCGAAGCCATTGGCATAAGTCTTGGGCGCTAAAATTTCAGTGATTGAATGCCTTGATCAAGGTTTCGTAGGCTGCCGGGAAGGGAGTGTTGCTGGTTTTGAATACAACGCGCACGGTATCGGGCGTGCTATTGAGGGCGTGCAAGTACTCGTAAGTCGTCCCATCAAAAACTTTTGGGAGGATGTGTTCAAGGCTGTTGGCGGCTTTGAGGGCCGCTTCGATTTTTGAAAATTCCTTAAGTGTCATTAATCTTTTGGCGGGAGTGGATGTGTCACATTTTGTGGTGCCCTGCTTAATGAAGCAAAACGATATGATTTCATCTTTTGGTTTGTGGGACCTGATAATCCAGCGTTGCCCGTTGTCTTCCATTGAGCTGCTTGAGAACAGCGCCCAGCCCTCAGAATTAGGGCCGGCCTTGACCACCTGACGGGCAAATTCGTTTTGGAAGTCTTCTTGGATCTTAGGTGGGACCTCTTTTTTGGGGCCATTGTTGCCAGTTTTGGCGGTAATGGATGATAGATTATCAGGGCTGGTCTTCGCAGGTGACGCTCCGTCAGCTGAAACACAAGAGAAAATTCCTAAAGTGAACACAACGGCAAATGAGCAATAGTGACGTGAGCAGCGCATTTTTTATTTCCTTTCCTTTATTTGTTATCACAGTAATCAATTTTGGATATTATGCGTGGAAATTTGGATTTATCCGAGACAATGTCGACGTACTTAAATTTACGCATCCAAGCGGACTTGGCAAAATCCAGTGTGGTCTCAAATCGGCAGTCCTCTTTGTTCTTTTCACGATTTCTTGCGCAAACCGGGATCATGCCGAGGTCGGTGATGGTGTCAACAAGTTTTGGTTCAGGTTCCAGTGTCCAAGCGCAATCTTTATAGCCCTCAGGGTCACAGCCTGTCAACGCACCAACTGCAAATACCAAGAGCATTAAAAGTTTGACAGGCATTTGGTACTTCCTTAAACGGTTGTTATGCAGGTACTCTGCTCTGCTGCTATGCAGGGCATATTGCCAAGCTACTCTATTATGCCAAAGAATGAAGAAAATTTCGACTACAGGATTCAACTATTATTGAATTCAGTGATATTATCCAGTTAATCAACTTGTGGAAGCCTAATCATGGTGGCGGGTGGTGTCGATGTCTGAAAATTTGAATCCACTGGCAAAAGTTGAGCAAGAAATCTTGCGATTTGACCAATTAATTGAGGACATTTCAGGTCTATTTGCCGTCGAGACCCTTGCCCCGCGCATTCATATAATTCACCCGAAAGCTGCTCGCAGGACTCACCGTGCGCCCGATCGAGACGTCAATTTGACCTTGATGGCGATTATTCACGGAGTCGAGGTTGCCGGCTTGGCCATTCTTAATGAGCTGCTAGCCGCACTGAAATCTGGACAACTACCGCTTGAGGTGTCGATTGGCTTGGCATTGGGCAATATTGCCGCGGCCCAAAAAGGTGTGCGTTTTGTCGACCGCGACCTCAACCGCTCCTTTGGGCGTGAATCCCTTGACACGATCGAGGATCGTCGAGCCGATGATCTCGAGACGTTGCTTGCTAGGTCTGAACGACTGATCGATTTTCACCAAGTTCGACTTAAGATTGATCGACCATTCTGGATTTTTCCCTACAGTAAAAACGGGTATAAATTGGCCCGTGCCGTGGCACCTGAAGTGTCGATCATCACACACTGGGGGAAAGGATTTTCACAAGAAGGACAGTGCTCAGACGAGTGGCTCAACCACCACGGGGGTAATGGCGTGACCATGGAACTCGGTCAAAATGGATTTGATCCTGCGCAAATTGCGATGGGTCTCGGAGTCGTAAAAAAAGCTCTGGCTGTCGTCACAGCTGCGCACTTCGGGCGTCGTGAGCGTCCGTCGAAAAATCCTCCAGCACCTTTGTATACCTGGGGCGAGATCGTGGCTTACCCGCCCACAGGAGGGCCAGTTCTAGATGAAGGCTGGCACAACTTTAAAATGGTGACGGCAGGTGGCCGCCTTGGCCAATTTAACGGCCAGGAAGTTTGTGCCTCTGTGAGCGGGCCAGTATTATTTCCAAAATATCCAGACAAAATACCGGCAAACGGTGTCTACGGCGATAAAGCGCCAGCCGCAGAATTAATCCGGATTTTAAAGGTGATTGACGAACGCGACCTCCCCGCCGATAAATAACCGAGGTGTCAAGTCGTTAGCGTTTCATCGCCCTTTGAATCGCACGATTGGAATCGCGTTCTTTATTGCTTTCACGTTTGTCGTGGGCTTTTTTACCCTTCGCTAAAGCAATTTCCACTTTTACCCGCTGGCCGCATAAATATATTTTAGTCGCGACACACGTCATCCCTTGAGAGTCGACGGCGCGTTGAATTTTAACAATCTCTTTTTTGTGAAGTAGCAGTTGCCGTGGACGTTTGTCAAAATGATTCATGATGTTGCCATGTGTATAAGGGCTGATATGCACGTCTCGCAGTAGGGCAATATAACCACTGATCTCAACCCAGCCGTCTGACAAATTGCATTTACCCGAACGCAGGCTTTTGACCTCCGTCCCCGTCAACGCGATGCCGGCCTCCCACGATTCCCCAATGGTGTATTCGTGATAAGCCTTGCGATTTGAGGCAATAATTTTAATTTCAGGCTCAGTCATAGCTCTGACTTTAGCGCAAACAAACGAGTTTTGCAAAGCCGCATTCGCGGTCCCACAGGAAGGATGGCCTAAGGACGCAAAAGAGCACTTTGCCTCGGAGTCGAGCACGACCTTGGATTTACGAGCGTAAGTGGACTTGCAGCACTTGTAGCGCGGCCGGAGTGATGCCGCTGATGCGGCTTGCTTGGCCGAGTGTTTCTGGCTTTAGTTTAGTTAGTTTCTCAGTCGCCTCAAACGAAAGCCCAGGGATGCCCTTGAAGATGAGGTCATGAGGGATCAGCACCTTATCAAGGTATTGACTGTCTTTAATTGCCCGCTGCTCACGCAAGATGTAGCCCTCGTACTTTATTTCAATGGCAACTCGGCGAACAATGTGACGAGGGTAATTTTGAAGATCTGAAATTAAATCTATGAACGTGTCGACGTCGAAATCTGGGCGACGTAGCAAGACGTCCAGTTTTGTGCCGGTATTATCATTTCCAACAAATAATTCTTTGGGGAGGGAGACGTCACCAAACGATTTTGTTTTTACAAATTGGGTCACATCGCGCAACAGGCGCTGACGCTCAGAAAAAAGTGCGTAATCATCATTTGTAACAAGCCCGATGCTGCGTCCAAGATCGGTTAACCGCGAATCGGCGTTGTCTTCGCGGAGATATAATCGGTGTTCTGCTCTGGAAGTAAACATGCGGTAGGGTTCTTGGGTGCCCTTTGTGATGAGGTCGTCGATTAACACTCCAATGTAAGCTTCACTGCGGCCAAGCACAAATTTATCTTGGCCCAGAATTTTTCGAGCGGCATTAATGCCGGCCATTAATCCTTGGGCCGCAGCCTCCTCGTATCCAGTCGTCCCATTGATTTGGCCGGCAAGGAAAAGTCCCGGGCATTTTTTAACCTCAAGAGATGAGCTGAGCTCGGTCGGGTCGACGTAGTCGTATTCGATGGCGTAGCCTGGGCGGATGATTTCAGCGTTTTCAAGGCCGCGGACTGTGCGCACAAACTTTAATTGGGCTTCCAGTGGAAGTGACGTGGAAAGTCCATTCGGATAGACCTCAACGGTGTCGTAGCCTTGTGGTTCCAAAAATATTTGATGGCTCTCGCGGTCTGCAAATTTCACGACTTTGTCTTCAATGCTAGGGCAATACCTTGGGCCAATGCCTTGAATCGTTCCACTATAAAGTGGCGACATGTGCAGGTAGTCGCGGATAACTTGGTGCGTTTGTGAATTGGTATGGGCCATGTAGCACGGGATCAAAGGTTGAGTTATGCGGTCGTTAGTAAAGCTAAATGGAATGATATCCTCGTCCGAATGTTGAACCTGCAAAATATCCCAATTGATCGTGCGCGCATCAAGGCGCGGCGTTGTCCCTGTTTTTAAGCGGCCAACGCGCAGCCCCGTGGCTTTGATGAATTCTGCGAGGCCGATACTTGGAGCATCACCAGAACGCCCTGCTGCAATGCGCTCCGAGCCAATATGAATCAGACCATTGAGAAATGTGCCGGCACTGATTACGACGGCACCTGATGCAAATTTACCAAAAAATTTGGTCTCGACGCCAACCACACGGTCAAGGCCGTCGTCGGTTTTTTCGATCAAAAGACCTTCAACCGAATCTTGACGCAGGCTAAGCCCTTTAGTGTTCTCTAGTTTGTGCTTCATGTAACGGCGGTACAGGTCCATATCCGCTTGAGCGCGAGACGACCAAATAGCCGGTCCTTTTTTCCGGTTTAGCACTCGGTATTGAATACCCGTTTTGTCAATAGCCTTGCCCATCTCTCCGCCGAGGGCGTCGATTTCTTTGACCAGGTGGCCCTTCGCCGTGCCGCCAATCGCCGGGTTGCAGCTCATGGCTCCAATGCGGTCCATGTTTTGGCTGATCATCAGAGTTTTAACTCCCATGCGTGCCGCACTAAGGGCCGCTTCACAGCCTGCGTGACCGCCACCAATGACAATCACATCGAAAAATTCCATCGGCTGCGAGGTTGCAGGCTTTACCGGAGCAGTAGTCGAGGTTTGGGGCATGGGGTGGGGGCCGCCTTTTTATGGAAGGGCAATTCAAATGTCTGAACTATTTAATGGAAAATGGAGGTTAATTCAATAGAAAACGGTCACTTTTTAAGCAAATTCGTGTCTGGCTAGTCGGAGGGGCACCCTTTAGGCATTAGGCGCCCGCCCCCACCAACCTGGATTTCACTAGACGTCGGAAAAAAAGAGCCCCCACTATGGGGGTTCTTGTATGGTCAACAGTTACGTTTCGTCTAAAGCTTAGTCTACCAGCGGTGGCGCGGGTAGTAGTAGTAGCTGTAGCCGTGGCAAGAATAGTTGCCGTAGTTGAATGGCTGGTACGTATTATAGTAGCGTGGGTTGCTGTATGAATACTGATTTCCATAATTGTAGTAGACCGGGCGGTAGTTGTTGTAACAAGAATTCCGGTTGTAGTTGGTGTTACCCCATCCAGAATTGTAGTTGTTCCATTGGTTCCATCCCGAGTGATTGGTGGAGCTATCTGAATCGGTGCTACTGTCTAAAATTGGCGCCCTCGTCATGTCAATGCCGTCATTCCATGCGGTCGGAAGAGCGGCTAACGTGGAAGCGTCAACGGCGGCAGTAACGCGCATTTCTGCGGCTGAAGAAAGTTCATGACCATCTGCGTCTACGGGGACCCGGATCATTACGCCGCCAGAATTTTCAACGACAGCGGTCATCGTGCTCGAGTCCATAGCGCTCGAGTCACTGTCGGCAAAAGTCTGGGACGTAGTCAGGGATGCGACAAGTGACGCAGCAAACATAGGCCCTAGAAGTGATTTAGTTAATTTCATTTTAATTTTCCTTTATGTTGAAATAAGTTGACCATGCGACAATAAATTTATGTGGCGGCGGGTATTATCGCAATTGCATAAGTTGCCAGACATGAATGTTTTGCGACAATTTGGCTGCATGCTGGGGGCTATCGCGTAAAAATATTTTGCTCCATGGACCGTATGTGATCTTCCATTTTAGTAAGAGATAATGCAGCTGATTGTTGAACCTCTAGCGGGAGGGTTGAGATCACTTGTAGGAGATTTTTCTGGCCAGTTTTTAGGGATAAATAGCCATTGTACAGGAGCCACGTATTGAAGTTGGTCGACAGACCTCGGTCGCCTGCCACCTGGAAATTATTCCAAGTCGTATTGTTATTGTTGATGCAATCTTGCAAGTATGAGTTTGCCGAATTAAATTCAGAAGAGTTCCGTCCTGTTGCTACGTTTCGCAGGTCTGAGGCGTCGACGTTTAAAACGGCGTTAATCTGTTGGATGGCGGCAAGAGTGGTCCAAAGAACGGATGCGATTTTCATTTGTTCAAAAGAGATCAGCGGCTGCGGCTGAGGCTGAGGCTGAGGCTGAGGCTGGACAAAATCTAACACCACGACATTTGCGAAGGTCGGTGCCGCAACGCCGCCCTCACTGCTAGTGTCGACGGTTGCGCGAAGTTGCCTGACAACATCAGAAAAAGCGGACGAAGGAACACCTACATTTGAGAACTCTTCCGACCAGGTGTCGCGGGTGACTGGTGGCGGTAAATTTTGTCGAAACTCGCTGACACTAATTCCTTCTATCATGGGTCCTATGGCTTCTTGTACAAAAATGGGAGCACCAGAAATTCCTGCCGTGGCATCGCAATCATGAAGAATGCGTCCTTCTGCTAATTTTTGCACGTGGCAATTGGAGTGAATTCCTGCGGTGAGACCACCATTAATATCTGCGCTATAACCCATGAGATTCACGGCCAATGGTAGGCCATGTTGAAAGTCATTGGCGCCAACTCCGAGAAAGCCTTGCCTGTCGCCCAGGTTTTGCCTGAGTTCCACGATCGCCCAATCGGTGGCCCGTTGCTGTTCTGGTTGAATGGACCCGATCCACGCTCTAAAGGGTTGTGCTTCGCCAGCACTTTGTCCATTAATGAGATTGGCGCTAAATTTGGTGAAGTTGGTACGAGGGCGCTGGGTTCCTGGATCAAAAATACAATGGGCTGCAGTCAATAGTAGCCTCTTCCCAACGAGAGTTCCCGTGCAGCCGCTATCCAGTTTTCCGAGGGCGGAATAGGGATATTCAGTCGAGGTGATCCATCGTCGGTCATCTTGCCCAAAAATATTTTTTGGTTGTGATGAATTTTTACCGCATGTTGTGAGAAAAACCATTAAAAAACCAAGCGTCATGATTGAAACAGTCGCTTTTGATGTCCAGATCATAATCCCCCCCAAAAAATAAAAAATTAAAATCGTTAATACGAAACATTATGTTTTCAACATAAGATTTAATATGTAACTGAGTTTCCTGTCAATTTAGGTGAGTAGGGATCAAATATTTAGGTGTCAATTTGGCGCATGTTCGCCGTAATGTGCCACTAGTGAGCCCTCATTTTGCCCGGGGATTTTATGCATTCGACGACGATGGCAGGTGGAATGTTGGCGAGCACAACCCACGAATTCAGATTCCCAAACAAAACTTTGAGATGGCTCAAAAGACGCTGAATTTTTGGAAGCGGTAAGGTGTGCAGATACAGATAAGTTCTAAAAACACCGCCATCGGCTAAGACTTCGTAGGATGCGTTGATTGTTGCTAGCGTTTCTTCCCACGGAAAGAACGTGAATGGGAGGCTCGATATAACCACGTCCACCAATTCATCAGGCGTTTTGAGGATATTTTTAACATTAGCAGCACGATCTTGCTTGATGACAATGTTGTACTGGTTTGCGGGGAATCTCTCGTTCAAATGGCTGACGAAGTCCGCATTGAATTCAATGACTCGAACTTGAGTTTTAGATGGGGACGATGACGATAAAAGAAACTGGGTAAAAACCCCGGTGCCTGGCCCGTATTCGACCACAACTTTTAACTTAGAGAAATCAAGATTTTTCAAAATTGCCGCCGCCAAAAATCTTGATGAAGGCGTGATTGACCCAACGTCGAGGGGTTTTTTTACAAAGACTTTTATGAAGTTTGCGATCCGTGATTTTTTCAATTAGTGCCCCTGTGATTAAGTGCCTTTATTTTTCTCGTGCGAAGCGTGGATAGTGCGAATTCCACAAAACCGGTGCCCTAACGATTAAACTATCGCGAGTGTTCTTTGCCGGTGCGCAATAGAATTCAAGCGTACACGTAGCCTCGAATAGTCTGACGTCAATTATCAAAAATCAAGTCACTCGCTACTTCAACTCTAGTTTTAAAATGATTGAAGAGTTGATCACGTTCTTCTGGACTCAAATTCTTTATAAGAATACCGTGCAGAAATCCACCTTGCGCAGGTCTAGCCCACCTGACTTCTCCTTGTATTTTGATAGTAAACTCATTTGAATATGTAAAATTACTTTGGTCAAAAATTAGTGAAAAATCGAGTAAGACTCCCGCGCCTAAACACTTCTCGAGAGTTACCGCAAAGCCGGAGCGTGAGAAGTCCACGAGGTGCGCCGGACCATAGCCGGAAGCAAACATAATTTGAATGTCGTCAGGAACCGGCCACCTCTCGTCGGTGAGGTTGCCTGACTGTGATTTCCTGTGTGCGCCCGCGACGTCGCCAGCAGTAGTTTGACTGTCGATAAATGGATCGCATTCGTAGATTTCTAACATCGCCTCGTCGCCGGGTGAAGGGACGAATCGTTTAACGACGGATGCGCTTAGTTCTTGACGGTGCACGAGCAAGTCAAATGTGCTGGCGCCAAGGGTGATGCAGTAGTCTCCACACGCAGATTCTAGGCGTTTAGCAATATTGACTCCATTCCCAATGACGGCAAAATCTAAATGGCCTTCGTCACCAATATTTCCAACATATACCGAAGAGGTATTGATGCCAATTCGGATTGGATAGATGGCTTCCCCTTTAGCGGATTTTATCTCGTTTAATGCAAGAACCATTTCTCGAATTTTGAAGGCACACGTGAGGGCGTCATCAGCATGCTCCAGTGCTCTGTGCTTGCCGTCAGGGCTATACCCGAAATAAACGAGCATACTGTCACCAATTGTTCTGTCGACAATGCCGCCGCGCGCTAAAACCACGTTACGTACTAAAGTGAATAGTTCACTGAGGACGGCAAAAGATTTTTCTGGTGCCTGCCCTTCGGCAAGTTGTGAAAAATCGACAATATTTACAAACATAACCGTTGTAATTTTGCTAACCGGAGTCGATTGAAGGAGATGGGGGTGTTCGCAGAGGCTCTCAATTTTTTCGGGGGGAATTCGACCATGTAAGGAATTTTTAAGCAAGGCTAGTTGACGGCTGTTAATCGCTGATCTTCTTGCGAAAATAAGCGTTCCACAGAGAGCGGTGCCGACTGTCGGAAAAAGCCACGGGATCATCCAGCCAAAAAGGCAAAAAGTCGAAATGCTAAAAATAAATATCGCAGCAAGGCTGCCAAGCATGGAAACCTTAAATGTATCTTTACGACAAGTTGTGGCTAGGAAGTACCCGAATATGCAGGCCAAAGCTAGCAAAGGCAATCCGAGATTTATAGGGCGCAACCAGTTCTTCTGTAGGATGCTGTTGACCATCGACACGATAACGTAGCCCGCTTGCTGACGCTGGAGGGTCGCGTCCACCCCATCAGAGTTCGTTTGATACATTTTCGGCAAAATAATGACGATGTCACCTTGCTTGATGAAATTGTTAGGGGTGCGTGAAGGAATTGCAGGGTCCTTGATAAAGGATTGTAGGCTTGTCGATCGTAAGCTTATGGTCTTGGTCGAGAGGGTGTTAGGCACAATGAAATTATTTTTATTTAGGTACACTTCTTTGCCATTAATAAGTAATTTTTTTGGAGAAATTGATACCTTACTGCCTGCGAATAAACTTAAATGTGGAACGGCCAACTTTTGATTGATCCGAACAAATGGCTGAATATATCCGAAATCCTCGGTTTGGATGTGTCCAATGTATTTAAAATCTGCCGCGAGTCTTTTATCCGGGCCAATAAGTGTGCCGGATGTTAGCGGCATCCATGAGATGCGATTGATGGCCTGCACACCGTAGCCCGATTGGTTCATCATCTTAGCTAGGTTATACTCGTCGCGATCAAGGTTTAGTGCGTTACCGGATTGCAATATTCGTGAGTCAAGATAGCTGCCCGCAATCGTTCGAGTCTCCAACAAAGTATTGAGGCCAGCCAAAGTAGTGGGGGGGCTTTGATCTTTTACGAGTCCAAAGTGTTTATTAACCAAAATAACTCTTGGTTTTGCGGCTGAAATTTCGCCCAGTAACTTCCCCCAGGCATCCAAGGAGAGATCTTCTGCGCCCACAAAATCCAAAGTTTTATCGTCGAAGGAAATAACTTTAATTTGCGAGTCAAACGTAGGCTCCATCTGCAAAATACTGCGAATCTTGAAAGTAGTTTGTTGTGCTATCATATTTTCCGCGAAGTAACCTAAAGGGCTCTCGGAGAGAATCGCCAAGAAAACGAACACTGTTAGTCCAAGCGCGTGGGATTTCGTGAAGTAGGAGGTCCGCAATTTGAGATGCATTTTTTTAGGCATTTTTAAATCTCGTTAAGTATTTCATGCTCGAAATATAATTCAATTGTACGAGATTTCTAAGTGGATTGGAAGCCGGCCGCACTAGGCAAAAATGGCTCTATTTGATTTCAATGCTGCCCCGTTGTAATTCGGTGCCTGGCGAGGGCTCCGTCATAATTTCCTTACATGTCTCTGCGAGCTGTCTAGCTGTTTAACGTTCAGCCGCCGACTGAAGTTTGGGACTTTGAAGGCTTAATTTAAGGTAGTTATTTTATGATGTTAAGACGTTTTTGAGGTGGCATGGAAATTGCTTAACTTGGTTTGTGGGGTCGCGCCCAGCGACCAAAAATGTCCCCCCTAGATCCGGAGTCTATTCATGTTGCACCGTCAAAAGCCTTTCATTCAAATGATTCAAGTTGGCACAATAATGACGCTCTTTGCAAATAGCGGGTGTAATCCTTTCGTTAAGATGAAAAATCCAACTGAGAAAAAATATGAGGTTATTCTTCCTCGAGAAACGTCACCTAGTCCAGACCTAAGGTGGCTTGTCAAAGAGGATCCCGCGTGTGTTAGTTCTGAAGTGGTGTCTGAAATCACTATCTATGAGTGGAATGGACACCAGACTGTCGCCAAAAAAGTTCCGTTCATAGGCCATGCAGGGCCAGACAAGGAGTTCGTCAGCACGAGTATTGTTGGCTCTCTGCTTGGTTATAAAAGCACCTACAATTGCAAAAATTCACAATCCGGAGCCGACGACTGCACCTTGGATAAATCAAAATCGTCGTCTGACGAGACGCCGTTTGCTATGTGCCGCGGAAATGGAACTTATGGCCGTGACTCCCTTGAGTCGTTAACACTTACGGCACAATATTACACCGAAGATGCCTACCGCTTTTACGATTCCATTCAGGGTCGATTGTCGGGAATAGCAAAAGCAATTCTAATCCCGCAGCCGCTTGTTAACCGCCATGTTACCAAGGCGGACGGCACAACGAGAGATAGCATTGATGTGAATAACGCATCGTTTGCAAGTATTCCGGCAACCGCAACCCAACCTAAACTGGGGGTGTTCTTTATTTTTCCAACCTCGCTGAAGGCGTTTGCAAAATCTCCATTAAACCTTTGGGAGGTGCCGTTTGTCATGCGTCATGAGTTTGGACATCACGTTTTGAATCATTATGTTAAGAAAAACGAGAGCCTCAGTATTGCGAACGATATGTCACTAGAATCGATTATGCCGGAGCCATCCAGAAAACATCCAGATCAATACACGCTAAGCCTCACGAGTGCTACTGCGGCTCCTCAATTTGCTCTTGACGGTATCAACGAAACCTTTGCAGATTTGTTTGCGTATTTCGCGGGTAATGGCGCAAAAGGCCAATTGGCCGGAGTTCGTTGTCTTGACGTTACTAGAGATCCATCGAGTGAAGTCACTGCAAAGGGACACCCAAAAGGACTTGACAAGGCACGAGTCGATATCTATGAGGGGCGATCCCCTGCACTTACAGATGAAGGTTGCGGCGAGCCTCAGTTTGATGATGAGCACGATATCGCAACGGCCCTTGGCCAGCCAATCGCAGCATTTATTGAAGGCGCAACACCCAATCTCGACGCAGTCGGGCGTGCACAAATACTTTTGACTTGGGCTACGAAGATCAATGCTCTTGTGGGCACCCCTAGCAACGTAAGCCTTGATACTCTAATTGTGGAGATGGTGAAAGCCGTCAAGCTAAAGAATCCATTGATCGCGGCGTCGTGCGTAAAATTCAAAGCCGCGATCACAGGCCTTCCAAAGGCGTTTGATGCTTGCGCGGATTAACGCAAGGCCAGAGTGTGCGAGGCGTGCGTTGATGTTTAGGGCCGTAAACGGCCAACCTTGCGCGCCGATATCGCGGTCGTCAATCCGGTTAGCGTGACACCCCAAATTAAGTCGACGATGGTCACAATCATCGGCCAATCTTTTAGGACGGCCTGGCACGTCAGATCAAAGGTAGCATAAGTGACTAATCCAAAAAAAGCACCGCGTCCAAACGCCCGACTAAACCGATAATTCACTGCTGACGGCAGTACAGCAAACCACGTTAAGCCTGCGATGAAAATCACATAGAACGCCAGCGCAGCCCAAAGATTCGGATCATCCGCCAAGAGATGGCCGATGTGGGCCCGGTAAAATCCAGGTGAGACCTTCGTCAGCCAAAAAAAATCGAAAACGAAGAAGAGTGCAAATGTTTTTGCGAAGATTTTTAATATTGATTTCAAAGGGTACCTCATAATGTCAGCTAATTTCCTGCTGATTTAAATATCACTCAATTGTAATTCAATTACGGAATCTTCGCAACAGAGTCTCAATTGGTGAGGGGATCGAGGTCAGCACAGACGACGCGGGTGCGTCCCACATCAGATTGAGAGATAGTTTTGAAAATTTTCTGCAGAAGGAGATACGAGGCGGCATAACGTATGTTGCTACATACACGTTTGGTTAGGAAATTGGAGAAAGAATGCTAATATAATTACACAGGAATTGAGCTCTACACGATTCGAGGGAAAAAATGCTTGCAGACCTATTCACCAGTGAGAATGTCAGCAGCCTGCTCACTTTGACCTTGTTAGAAGTGGTATTAGGCTTAGATAACATCATTTTTATTTCGATTTTAGCCGGGAAACTGCCCGAAGGCAAACGTGCTGTTGCGCGCAAATATGGCCTTATCGGGGCCCTCGTGACGAGGGTTGTACTGTTGTATTTCATGGCATGGTTGGCCGGCTTAACCACACCCTTCGCCACGATCTTAGGCGTTGACGTTACGGGAAAGTCCAGCATTTTGTTTTTCGGTGGATTATTTTTGATGTACAAGTCGACCACAGAAATTCACGGTGGACTGGAGGGTGACGAAGGGAAATCGGCATCCTCAGGCTCAGCTCGCGCCACGTTAACTGGCGTTGTCGCGCAGATAATGCTGATCGACGTAGTGTTTTCAATCGACAGCGTCGTCACTGCGGTCGGTATGAGTCAAAATCTGCCTATCATGATTTTCGCAAATATTATTGCTCTTTTAGTTATGGTGTTTGCTAGTGGTCAAATTTCAAAATTTGTGGACGCACACCCCTCGATTAAGGTCTTGGCCCTGAGTTTTCTGTTGATGATTGGACTCGTGTTAGTGGCCGAAAGCACAGGCCTCCATATTCCAAAGGGCTACATGTATTTTGCGATGGCCTTCAGTATGTTTGTCGAGACCATAAACATTCGTAAAACACGGACTAAAAAAGTCGTTCATCTGCATAATAAACCGCATTAATCTGCGTTGATTTGCATTGAATTGGTTTGATTGAATTCAACGAGGTTGGGTCATAATTGATGAATTATTTAGAGCCTGTTTGGCGTTCCATGACTCTGTGTTGCTCGTCGCTGGACAAGGCTCATTTGCCAAGAGTAAACTCCGTTTGTCTAGCTCCTCTCGCCGTGATTCAGAGAACTCCGAATAGGCTCCATCTAGTCCTATTAGATGCCCAGGTAGGTGTGGCCGTATTGTTTTTTTTGGTGATGCCTCCACGAGCATTAGCCGTTACTCACAATTTTGAACTTTACGGAATTCACACCTCAAGCGACCTTTCACTAGCTAAATCTATGGGCTTTAACCAAGTCGTCCTCGAACAACCCGCCCTGGCCACCGAAGCGGCCAGCCTTGGGCTGTCGTCGACTTTGGCCAATTTTTGGAGCGTCGATACACCGTGGTCTCACGTCGAACAATTCGTTCAATTGGCCGCAACTCTGCCGGCGATTGTCTCAGCCAATATGATGGATGAGCCCATGTACAATGGAGAACTTCACTATCCCTTGAGCTACTACGTCGACCTCCAAGCGAAAATTCGATCACTGGCCCCACAACTCAAACTATCATTAACCGAATATGGACCCATGCTCGATTGGTCTCCAGCCAAACTCGACACGTACAAAGGATTTCTTGGCATTGTCGATGTTATGCGGCTTGACGCCTATCCCATCGCAGGGAAAAAGCAACTGCGGATAGTTTATGATTGGCTCCAGTTGAACCGACAAATGATGCGCCAGATCAATCATGAAGTTCCCGTCACGGCGATCTTGCAAGCGTGGAATAGCGGGGGTAACGGGCCCGTAGAGCTGCCGACCATTACCCAGTTGCGAGTGATGGGATATTTAGCTTTTTTTGGTGGCGCTGAAACTATCTCATTTTTTGATCTAAACTTGAATGAATGGAACAAAGTTCCTGGATTTCAGCTTGGCCTTGCCGAGCTCGTTGCCGAGCTGAAATCTCTTTCGCTACACTACGAAGATTGGATCATTGAATCTAAGATGTCACCTGAAGGCGTTTTAACAGCTATCGCCACACGCGGATCCCTGAAGGAGACCACGGTGCTCGACACCAAAACCTCTAAATGCTCCATTGACAACGTTACAGATTTCTTCTAATTACTATCCTCCTTTGGCGAGGTAGCTCAGCTGGTTAGAGCGGTGGATTCATAACCCACAGGTCGGGGGTTCAAGTCCCCCTCTCGCCACTATTTAGTTTATAATTTCAGCATGTTTGCAACATCTATGCAACATCTATGTTGCCATGGTCCATTTGTAACGGTAACGTCGCACACTTTGTTGCACTGTTTTTAATTGTTATATGAAAATAATTGGGATTGTAAAATGGATAATTTTTTCAAAATTTTAAAATTAAAATTAAAATTAAATTTAAATTTTGCAGTTTTATCGTCAGTTTTATTATTACTGACCTGCAGGGATCGTTCTGACGCCTCTGCCAAAGCCAAAGAAACGTCTGCGCCAGTCTCTATCGGTGCGCCGATGGACTTAGTGTCGTTTAAACAACTTGCAGCTCCACTTTTGGAGGTGTCTGGCCTTTCTTGGCTTGATCATGTTGGCGGATCCGTTATCGCGGTAGGTGATTTCGAGTATCGGGCGTTGGTCTTTTCTGGAAAACCGTCTGCTGCAGTTGAGTTCAAGTCCATAGACCTCAATTGGCTAAAACCATTGGCAGGCAATCCTAGCTCGCAATTTGAAGGCGTTGCGGTTGACCATTCAAGATTAGTTTTCTTGCTCCAAGAGAGCCCAGGCACTATTTTTGTCGTCAATATTGCGACCCAAAAACTTGTAAAAAGAATTGATCTTCAAGTCCCAGAAAGCATGGATATCGCGCATGCCTGGAAAGATGATCCAAACAGTCGTGGTGAGGGGATTATTCTCTTGAAAAATGGCCATATTTTAATATTGAAAGAAAAGAAACCTAGCGTAATCATGGAGTTTGGGCCAAACGGAGCTCAGGCAGGAGGATATCAGCCGGGAATGGGGGTTGGATTAGACGATGTTTTTACGTTACCGGCAGAGAACAAAGTAAGTTTTAGCGCGCTAAAGTACTGGAGAATCGAAGGCCTTTTGGAGCGTCAAATAGCGGATTTAAGTGATTTGGCGGTTGGTCCCGATGGAAACATTCGTGCGGTGAGTGATCAAGGGGGAGCCATCGTCTCGTTTGAGGCCAATCTATCACCGAACAGTCAGAAAACGAGTGTTGCAAAAGTTTTTCGCTTACCAGTTGAAATAAAAAAACCAGAAGGTCTCATTTTTGACGATCATGGTAGGTCGATTGTGGCGCTTGATTTACATGAGATTACTAATAACGTCTATTTTCTCAAGTCGAAGTAATGAATCACATATGTTGCATTCCTTACTTACAATAACATACCCAGATCTAGCGAGCTCTACTGGTTGTTTTGACAGGGTTCCTTTTTTTGTCCATTGGCCAATTTTACGGCGTCGTCGAGGGGGAAATCATAGCCACCAGGGTGATTTTCCATGATCTGGTAAACGCACTCGACATGTTTGCCCAGCTCTTCGGAATTTTGGGATCCAAAAAACCACTCTACTCGGCGCTCAACAAGGACCTTCGGAAATTTTGAACGAATGCTAGTGGATGCCTGATCTGTGCCAGATTTTTTTATTGGTACTACGGTCGTTGGTAAATCACTTGAAATTGGCGGCCTAGGTGGAGCGGGTGGTGCCACCACCGCATCTACAATCTTCTCTTCAGGTGCCGCTTCTGGCGGGGTTTCTTCCTCTTCGCCTATTGGAATCAGCTTGATAGACAAATTTCGCCAAGTCCACATATTTTTAGTCAGATAGTCGATGGACATTCCAATCGGCGCAAACCAGATTGCCGAAAAATTGACCCAAAAAGAGGCCGCAATTCTTCTCGTAACGATCCCTTGATACTTTGCAAATCCTTCTAACGTTGCAGTTACGGGTACGCTTTCTTCAGTTTTTAGTTTCACCACACAAGGTGTCTTGCACGTAGCGAGACCGTCCCCCACAATAACGGTCGCTCCAGGTGGTTTCGAGACAATTTTCATGGACGTAATCTTTGAATTAAAAACGGTCGCACAGCCAGTTGCCATCTGAAGTGATGCCATTAACAAAATTAGACGAGAAAACTCTCTAAGTCCTACCATGGGCTTTAATAGAGTCTAATGACAACACGGCGGTGCAGTGAAAGCACCTCATCGCGCGTCAAGTTTTGCAGCTTCTCTGGCTTTAACGGATGCGTGTCGGCGTAGGCCTCTACACGAATCTTTGTCTTCGGTGCGCCGGACGACTCAAGGCGGTCTCTTACAACAAGTGCCCTGGCACTCGACAACTCCCAATTGCTTCGGTAAGCGTCTGAACGAATAGGTGTTTCATCGGTGTGGCCTTCAACGGCAAAATGGTACTTTTCTCGGTACCTCGCCATCGCGTCGAGCACGATCGCTAGTGGAGCGTCCATGGCCTCAAAAATTTGAGCGCTACCCGACGCAAACATAACGCCGGACTGAAAGGCCAGCTCTAGGCCGTTGTCAGTCAAGTCAACGGACACCTGTTTTTCTAGATTTTGCTCTTTGAGGACCTTTTCAAGTTCTTTTTTAGCTTTCGCCAGAGTCATGCTTGGGGATGACTTTTTGTTATTCATGGATTCAATAATGCGTTCCATTTTGCCATTTTGCATCTGAGACGCGGAAATAATAAGGACGAAAAATATTAGCAAATTTGTAATCAAATCGGCGTACGAGGTAAGCCAACCTTCGTTGTTTGCGCGAGATCTACTTGGACGCCAATGCTTCATAAGCTAAATTCCTTTGGCAAGCTAAGATTTTTGTTGCTCGTCAGCTTCGGAAAGGGCCGCCACTGTTTGCTCTAGTAAATCCATGGATGCAAGATACTCGTTCATGCGGTTCATCACTCGAGTCGCCATTGGTGAACCCACTGAGGCGCCAAAAGTAATGCCGTACAAGGTCGCAAGTAGGGCCATTCCCATGGCTCCACCGATGTTGCCAGAATTTTCGGCCATGTTTTTGAAAAGCTGGATCATCCCAGTGACCGTTCCTACCATCCCAAAAGATGGCGCTAAACGTCCCACCAAATCCCAACCCTCGACCACTGGTTGGTATTTGGTTATGTAGACGGTTCGTAGTTCAGCAAAGGCCTCGGATAGTGCAGCCCCCTTTTTGCGTTTAAACAATGCGTCGGCAGCGATCCGAATTTCTGCAGATTTACTGTGATCGGCAAGATCTAAGACCTTTGCGCGCTGGCCCCCTCGCCAAGCATCGCGAAGCTCGGCGATTTCCTGACGAACGTGCTGGGAGTCGTATTTCCTTTTGCCAAAGCCGGGCAAAAGATCTCGAACGGATTGTAAGAGCATCAACAACGAGCTGCGTTCCATGGATAAACAAAGAGCACCGGCAACTCCACCCAACACGACAAACGCTGCGTGATAATCGATGAAGTCGAGTTGAGCGTTGGACCTTTCGGCTACGGCCACGAAAAACACTGCGCAGAGCGTTATAACCCCAATGATCGGTGTAAACATTTTTTACTCTCTTCCGTTTTCGTAATGGCTGTAGCCATGCCTGTTAGATAATTTATTTTGCTTAGATAAGTTATTTTTCATGGAAAAATTAGGATAGATCTTTTTCGTGTGCGCTGCTAGTTTAATTCGTCACTCATTTCGAAGCAACATTGGTAATTTTTAGAAATGCTGCGTTTTCCGGCAGGTAATTCGCGGCCCATGGTCGGAAAGTATTCATGCGCAGCAAGATTTTTTCACTTTTTTTCCTTTTTTTAATGGTTGCCGTCACACCATTGTTGGCGTCATGCATTAGCTATGTTTACCCCCATGGCCAATGGGTAGAGCCCGTTGATTTAGCTATTCACGCAACTAGCCTAGACGGTATTCCCATAAAAGTGATTTGCAGTGATGCTGATGGCGGCAATATCTCGGAAGGAGAGGGCTGTGTTTTCATTAAAAAAATTGTCGCGAACATGGGGGCCGTAGTCGAGGATATGCCTGAAAAGGAAGACTCGGACACAGAATCACCAATCCAGTCTGCTACAAAAAAAATAACCGCCCCGGAAATTCTCGTGACCTACCAAGAAATCAAATCCGGTTTTGGAATGTGTGGCTGGTCGCTGGTCCCCATGATTGCCAGCGGGTTCCTATTTCCTTGTTTGGCAGAAGTAGATTCATCGGCAAAACTCACTGTAACCGCAGTAAGGGGAAATCAAAGCCGATCGTGGCCACTAATGGTGCACCAGAGAAAATATTTCGGTATTGGAGCTCTATTCTTGATGCTCTCAGAAATTGGGAAGCCAGTTTCTCGCTCAGCGTATCGTCGTCAGCAGTCAGAAAATTTCGCAAAATTTATTGAAAATAAAGTCTACACCGCCTCAGCCCTTCAAGGGGGTGTGTTTTGATTGAAATATACGCAACTATTTTGGCGTTGCTCAGTCTTGGATCAGACGGGACCTTCCTCAGCCCCGAATCAAGGTATGAACAGGGACTCCAAGACGACGTCCCCGCAAATTGTCGACCCGCAAACGCCGAAGAACTTGCGGCGACAAATTTGGGAAGCCGCGGCAAAGCGTCGACTTTTAATCTCCGGGGTTTTTATGTGTGTGACTCCACAATTTTCGAGTACGGGGACCGAAATTCCTTTTATACATTCGTGGCTGAAAATGCCGGACTGCGCGCCACGGAAGTGGCACTTAAAATTTCTCAAATCAATGATCAAAGACAAAAAATAAATTCTGCAAGCGAGGCACTCAGTTTAAATATTGAAGTCTTGACGGATGTCCTTGCGGTGCGCAAACACGTGCGAGCCGTTTTTGAAACTGCGTTGGTGCAGTATGCTCCCAAAGTTAGAGTGTTGCGAATTCAAAGTTCCAAGCCCCATTCCAATTTGAAGGTTGTCGTGCGCCGCGTTGACGATGCAAAACAATTTATTGGAGTCTCACTGTCGAGTCTCGCAAATAAAGCAAATGATAGTCAGGAGTGGCTTGACTTGTGATTCACTTCGGAAACAATAAATTTGTGAACTATTCTGCGAACTATTTTGTGACGCAGGGCGTCAAGGTTCTTGGCCGCCTTGGACTGACGATGGCAATAACGCTGTTCACGGTAGGCTCCTCTTTTGCAGAGGAGCAAGGCGCTACCTTAGATATTCGGTGGATGGGCACAGATTTAGTAGATGAACTCGTGCACGACTGGGAACTGCATCCCCCATTTTCTAGTCTGCAATTGGTTTCACTGGCGGAAATTAATTCGCCCATCGGACTAGACGAGCAATTTTCTCTTGTCATTGAGAATCACTTGATTGATCTATTGCTGAAAATTAGTTCGACAAAGGTAAGCCTTGCCAGGTGCAGTGCCTGCATGAAAATGGTGGTTAAATCGACTAAGGCCGGCACCTATATCGGCCGCGGCATCGACCAGCCAGAGCTCCTCAAGGAGCTAGCATCGTCTGGCGGTGCCAAAACGGGACTGAGCTTGTCGTTTGAGGCCGAAGGCAAATCTCTCATATTGCGTGCCCAATTGTTTTCATTCGCCGAACCTGGCCAACCGATTGTCTGGGCCAAGTCATACGCCACGTCCATGTCTTCTCGACTGGCATTGCAAAACGATCAACATTTGGTGACGTTGCAAGAGGCACGCGATATCCAAAATACGATGCTTCGCAAAGAAGACCTCCTGCAATTTATCACACGGATTTCGTTTACGAATTTCAAAATGGAAAATGCTGGAAACACCGGCGCATCTAACGTGACTCCACTGCTCTTTGTAGAACAAAGTGTCGAAGGCGTCGTCTTGCCGAGGCGAAGTACCCGAGTCGCATTTACCGTGGGGGCAACCAGCGTCGAAAAAGTAATGAGTGGCTACTCGGTCGGTGGGCACTTGGCAAAACTTCTTAACAAGCAAGAACCGAGTCTCGCAAATCCAGACCTCTATTTTTTGGCAGGCTTTCATTACACCAGACTTCGAGGTCCTGGTGCCTTGCCTTTCGGGCTGGAGGAACTAGACATTGCGAGCATACGTGGGGATAGGCGCGAGCCTAGGGCGACCTATATCGCATACCGAGTGGGACTGGAACTACACGCCAAACACAGGTTTGGTCTGTTTTCATTTTTAGAAAAAGTGCCGGCACTAAGCAACAGCGAGGTTCTCGGCAGCTACGATATACTGGGCACGTCGTTTCAAGCGTGGGGACTTGGGATGGTGGTGAAATGGTAAAATTTCAGTCAAAAAACATTTCCACCAAAATTCTCGTTGTCGTTAGTCTGTGGTGCGTCCAGCCGTCTGTTGCCTTTGCGATGCTGGAACAAACAAATAGTGATTTGGTACTTTTAGATGACGCCATTCAAAACAAAATCACAAATGATGAGTCCTTTTCTGCGAGTGTGTCGCCCATGCTCGTAGCGACACCAAGGCATCTGTGGACAGAATCCCAAAGCGATTTTGCACCTGCAGTATGGGCCATCTTTAAAAAATATTGGACCGCCTCAGGGGATCTAATCCAATGCCATGACTGCAATATGCAGCGCCTTCACGTCGCAAAACAACACACCATTTCCATTGATAGCGGAGACCTTTCCACCGCCGACCTGTTAGCGTTAACCTCAGATCCCCGTTATCAAGGTGTCAAATCAGTGGTGTTTACAACCGAGACTGCGTCTGGCGTGGAACTCAAAATATTGCGCATTAGTGACGGAGCCATTTTATTTCACTACTTGGCTGATGGCCGCATCACGTTAAATCAGGCAAAGCCGCCTCTTGGCCTAATTAAAGAACTAGACCGGAGAGAACGAGGGGAAAGTCTGGCTTATATTTTTATAGACATGGGTTTTTATCCAGCGGGACTCTTTCACATGTCATTTTTAGAACAGTGGGGAAGCTTAAACCAACACATTACAGGCGTGACCTTGAGTCTAGTCAATCCGACTTTAGCTATTGGACTGACGTACCGCTACATGCTGCCATTTAATCGCAGGATTACGGCGTCCGGTCAGCTCTTTTTTCCGCTACAGGCGGCCTTAAGCCCCGATCCCGTCCAAGATAGCTTATCTTTTTCCGTTGGCGTTCAAGCGGCGGTTTCTTCGACATTCGGTGTGTTTATTAACGCTGGCTCCAAGGGTGGAGCGAGCTTGGGCATAAGTTTTTATAATCCTGTTTTTTTCCCTTTTATGCTGTGAGGTGAGAGTTGAATCGTAAAATTGTGTATAGTCTGCCACCGCGAATATTGTGGAGTTATCTTTTCTTTAGTGTGGCACTTTCAAGTTGTATATCTGGCCGCGAATTTTGGACTTATGTCATCAGTGACTCGGTGACCAAGCCGTTGCCTCCGAGAGAGCTTGGAAAAAAGGATGCGCCTCAGATCTATTCTCGCGACGTAGTGCGAGTCGTCTACTCAGACGGGTCGGCGCAGACCGAAGTCTTCATTCCAATCTTGATGAGTGGGCAGCAGATTTTAATCGATCAGAAGTCGTCGCAGTCACCAGTTGGACTTGCTTTGGTTCCCTACGCACCGACACCAGCAGACAAAACTCTTGAAGAATCCTATTTAAAATCCGGGTACTCTATGAACGCTAAGGCGTCTCCCGTCAGTATTTTGAAGACACAAGAGATGATCAGAAAATTTCTAAAATCTGGTGACTACTCAATTGCCTTGCAGTACGCAGAGCAAATTTTGGGACGATATCCCAATCACGTGGAGACCCTGCGTACTAAGGGTTCGTTACTTTTAAAAATTGGAGAACGTGACGGAGCACTGGAAACTTACCGCAAGGCACAAGAAATTGAGCCAAATACTCAGGTCGGCGAGCAAATTAAAAAACTTGAATCCAAAGTAGATCAGCCTTGAAAGGGAGAATTTTTAAATGAGAATATTTTTTAATATCAGTGCCTTGGTTATAGTGGCGACCGCCCTTCAGCCATGTTTTGGCCAAGGAATTCAGACACCCTCCGTGGTGGCGTCTGAGGCGTTGATCATATCTGAAAGATTTTCTCAGGTGTTAGAAGAGGAGTGTCCAATAAACATCTGCAATTCAGTCGGCTGCGAGGCCTCAAGATTTGTCACCCTAGATGAAACCCAAGACTCGTCACTGCCTGGCATGGGATCTTCTGAGCCAAGTGCAAAAACGGTTCAATATAAATTGGCGGGCGTCAAGTGCGAGTTTGCTTACGAACCCACCTTTGACGAAGCTAAATTAGCTGCACTTCGCCAACGACTTCTCCAGCGCGTCAAACAGGGGGGCGTTAATTTGACGCTTATTTCGAGAAAATTACTGCCCAAGGCCGATTTAACGGCACCCCAAGTTCCAGTACCAATAGCCCCAAAACCTTTGCCGCTCAGCCGAGGTGATTTACTCGTACAAGAATTCGCACCTTTTCTGCCGTGGATCACCATCATTTGTTTGTTGGGAACATTTGCCGTCATTGGAATTTTTGTTCGCTACCGGCATAAAATTAAAAATGGCCTAGCAACGTTCGCCTCCGAAGAGGGGGCATCCCAGGAAGGCCCCAAAATTTCTGCAGAGCAACTTTTGGAGCGAACCGCTTATGTCAGGCGTATCTATCAAGAGGATACGGCGCTGTCGGAATTCGCCATCAGGTCGCTTCTAGAGCAAAGTAATTTGGACGAGCTGTGCAGAATTTTAAAATATTTCGGACCCGAATTGTTTGCCACCTACAAACAACGCGGGCAATTTGAAAGTACGTTAGAAGCACTTTCGGTCAAATACCAAGATTACGCCGGCACGGATTCCCCCGAGAAATTCTGGGAATTTTTGGAGAGGTCTGAACGTCGAATCACGGCCGCGAAAGTGGGAGTCACCACCGATCCTCTGAGCTACGAATTCGCATTTATGGACCGCATGGAAGTTGACGAACTAATCGGCTTAATGGAAGAGTTAACAGAGCTCGAAGGACTAGCCCTGATTGTCAATGGACCTCAGAGCCTTCGCCAAGAATTATTTGCAAGTGCTGGGCCTGCTTTCGTCGCGAAATTTGTCAAGTATCTAACCGGTCAAGAGAGGTTGTCGGATCAGTTTGTGCGTCAAGCCGTGCATAAGGCCAGGCGTATTTACAGCGAAAAGGGCGGTGCCATGAAAATTGTGGCCGTCAATAAACTACCCTTACTTGAGGATGCTTTGAATTCACTTGACGGCAAACAAAGAGCCGCACTTCTGGGAGAAATCGGAAGAGATCAGCCCCACGCGCTGAATGGTGTCGGAGCAAAAATGTTCTTAGATGCATCCCTCGCGAAACTTCCTGAAGATCTTTTGACTGAAGCTTTTTTACTTGTGACCCCAAAAGCTGCCGCCGCCTACCTCGACTCGTTAGATGGCCAAGTGGATGTTCTCAGACGCCTGAAGCCCAGACTTCAAGAGGTGATTAAGCCTTTTATGGGGGCTGCGCTTCTAGACCGCAATCAGGTAAAAGAGGCTCGGCAGGCCATTTCCCAATTTGTTAAAGATAAAGATAGGCAGGGCGTCATTGATCTAGCAAAAATAAACCACAATTTATTTTCCTAGAGAATATTACAGAGAATATTCCAGAGAATTTCATCGAGGCATACTTTTGACTTCTTCATTACTTAAAATATTTTTGTTGTCTCTAATCACACAAATCAACGTGTCTTGCTATGACGGTTGGGATGACCGTGATGGATCGTCGGCAGCGACGCCTAATATTCCAACCGATCCCGAGGCGACCAAACCGTTATACATTGTCGTATTTGAGCCAATAAATTTATCTAACTCTGCGGCCGCTGATTCGTCCTGTTTCGGTGCGACAGGCACAAGTCAGTTTAGAATCACTGAATGGTCGACCAGAATCGCTGCGGCGACGGAGGCCCTTAAAATGGTTGCGGACAACGTAACTGTGGTTCCTCGGGCCATCACTACTTCTGACTGCACGACGTTGACTGCCGTAGAAACGGCCGCCGCGGCTTCTGATCCCGGCTCCGTGAGATCATATCCGGATGACCCATTAGACCGACCCATCGTCCATCTCAAAGCAGTATTTTGGGACACCGATGTCGGCGGCACGTTTACACTCGTCGTGGAAACTCCCCATTGGGCTGCGTGGCGAACTCTTCGCGGACGTGGAAGACCGGCTGTTAGTCTTCATTATTTTAGTGTAAGCAATCCAACCACGGGCCATTTTGCCCATTGGAAAGCTTCCACGGACTCAAAAATTGTCAAAACTGCTACGGCCATAAATACAGTTGACCCCACAGATGCAGGAACTAGAGCCAGAACGGCGACAGCATCATCAGACGCCTTAACATTGGCGAACTGGGCTGTTCAAACTGCCCAAGAGGTGCGTCCATAATGAACTGGTTGCGCATTCAAAAGCCTCCGACAGCCGGGCTAGTGGCACTAATTCCATCCATTAGTCGTTGGGCAGCCCAAGCAGCCGCCATCGTGGCTGTCGTTGGTTTTGGTAGTGCAATGGTGCAATCGTGCCGCAAGGCGGGCTTGGTGCAAGTTCCGTCCCACCTTGACATAATCGGAGCCTACCGCGTTGCTGACGAAAATGTGGACTACCTTTTTTTTGAATTGACAGAAATTCCCGAGGTTTTAGAAAATAGCAAGTGGTTCTACGCTTTTGATGATGGCAGTGGGACGTTTAACTCGGCACAAGCAACTTGGAAGTTCCTTGATTTGTCGACCGGAGTTCATCAGCATAAGATGGTTGAGTGCAGTAGAGGTGTGCATTGTGGAAGTTTTTCCTGGCCCTCTGATAAAAATGTTCAGCGCGTTGCTTTGCGTATGCTGTATCACCCCGATGGCACTGCCGAACATGTCACTTCGGCTACGATTCGCGATTTTGGTACCAATCTCAGTGCCATGGTTTTTGGAGTTTACGATTCAAGCAACACTCGCATCCAGATTCGTGTAGACGATAATTTTGGCATTCCATCGAAGGTAGATATTAGACGCTACGGTATGACCAGAAAATTTCAGGTGCGGGCACCCGAAAGCACAAGCGTTACTAACACTGTAATGGCAGCACTTAAAACATCTCGCCGAAATAATTACCTATTTCCGGCTGATTTTTGTACGGCGTCACTATCTTCAGCTAACGCACAAACCTTTGATGGAAAAAGCTCTTGGCTGACCGGAGATTTCCCAACGACAGATGGCACCAACGGAGCCTGTGCTAACGTGGATTTCTTGGATAGAAATGGTTTGGTTTTGGCCAAACACACGGTCTTCGCCCGTCGTAATCCGAAATTTAAAACTGGCAGCTATAAATACGACACACCGTTGACGGCTGCGACGAAAATTCCAGTCATTTTAGCCTATTGTTCAGATGCTATTGGTGCTGATACGGCCAGGGATGAAACTTTTTATGAGTATCAGCGAAAAATGCTCGGATTTGGGGAATCACCAGAAGATCTATGCTTTAGAGTTGGAGGTGACGCCTCGTTTCGAAGCTCGTTATCGGGATTACTCACCTCCAAATTGGCGACCGCCAAGGCCGCCTCAAGCGGCGCGACTGACTTCATGTTTACGGTCGTTCTCCACCAAAATCTGTCGACTGAATTTCGTAATTTTCATCAAATACTTGCCGAAGAGCTTGCTGTCATTTCAACCTCAGAGGCGGCGTTGATATCTCCGAGGCTCGTGGGTAGTTTTGTCTATGACAGCCAATTTGATTTTAGGCCAACTAGTGTTCAAGAGAAATTTATGATCTGGTGCCCTAGCATCAGGCCCCAAGACCCATCATCTAGTCTAAGTTCTCCTGTGGATGCTAATTGCATTGTAACGGAACCTGTGAAAATTGGTGGTGCGTTGCTAAATTTTGTAACCCCAATGGGCCCTTTCCCGACTCTTAATAGCTACCGAAATTATGTCGATAAATACACGGACCGAGGTCTTGTCAAAAAGCCGGATTTATCGTTTGCAAGCGTGGTGAAAAATGGAAGTACGTTTACCGAGACCGAAAAAAAGCATCAGGTCACTTATTTTGATAACGAACACCTCATTGTCACCGCAAATGAGCGTGTGCACGTTTGTTGGGGAGCAGCCAATTCCTCACTACTAAATAGTTTACGTTTACGCAGCTCGACCCAAGACGCGACCACGGATGGAATTAATATTGTTACGGCAGAAAGTCTTTGGGGTATCGGCCAAGGGGCTGCAGACTACCGAATTGGAGTTGCTTGGGAGCTACCATTCATCGGTAAGGTGACGTACAAATCACCGGTGACCCTCAACGTAGTAAGCCTCATACCTGTAGGTCGAGATTTTGCGGGTTATCAACTCTTGGGGGACCCAAAGTGGTTGGCTGACTCAATTGACTTCGGATCCTTGCTTCAAGTCTGCACTAACTATTGTGATCACCCCTGGTTTGATGACGCCGGAGTCTATCAGGTGGGCGGCAATTACAGTGACAATAATTTTTTTAGTTGCGTGAGTCCTCAGTATCCTTCAGTTGGTAGTGAGGCTTTGGATGGCTACTGAAAAAATATTTCAAGCAAAAAAAATGGCACACCTAGGTATTTTATTTCTGAATTCTACCATTTTGTTTGCCGCCAAAGAGCCGATCATTACTCCCTCAAGGCCGACCCCACCAATCATCGAAGACGGTGTTCTTTTTGACGAGGGAAGTGTGCTTGACCAAGTCATTATGGAGAGTCAGGCTCCCAAAATATATGACTGGAGAAATAGCAACTACGAGCTAGAACTTGGCATAGATGGCGTGAATGAACGAAACGTCATTCCCTCGGATGGATGGCATGCAGGAGTTGGTTTTTCCCTTGGCGGAGGTTTCCTGTTTCGCACTGGCCTGCGCCGCATATCCGTCCACTCTGATACGGCCGGCAGGATGATTGAAAAAACTCCGTTCCGTCAGATAGCCCAACCTACAAGGTGGGAGGTCTACGGTCAGTTTGGCTATAGCCTACTTGAGGGCAAATCATCGTCGCGTTTATCGCCAATTATTAGTGACGTCGAAAGTGTTTTTAGTTTGGAAGCGGGTGTTCATTATGTTCATCCGTCGTCCAAGTTTATACCTACCAAAAAAGGGGATCGCGCTCGGGTAGCAGGCCAAACGATAGGTGTTTCGGCTTGGGTTATTGATCTAGGGCTTCGTTACCAAATTTATTTACCTTCGGGCTTTGGTCTCTTTTTCTTGACCAATTACCAAATTCCAAGATCTTACATGGGGCCAGCTCTCGGTCATTGGACTGGGACCTCAATTGGTGGGGTCGTAGCTTTTGGAGACAAACGGCGTCCATGAAGTCAAAAGCGCAAAATTCGTGGTGTTCACCTGGAGTCGTGGCCCTCTTAATTGGATTTAGTTCGTTTGCTGGAGCCCGAAATTTGGACCTTGCGAGAAAGACCTATGATTCTGGTGATGTGAATGGGGCTCGTAGTTTTTACAATAAAATCACACCCAGTGACCCCGAATGGAACGACAAATTAGAAGACAGCATTCGTTGGTTTTTGCTCAAAAAAAAATACCAGTCGGCCTGGCGAGTGACGCAGATGGCGATTCATACAAAACGCAATGTCAACAAATTACCCTACTATGAAAAATTGGCCGCCCTAAAGTTTGGGGCTTGTCCCTTTGGCCCAGCGGTGGGTCCTGTCAGTTTTGATCTTTTAGTACGAGCCTACGGTGCTAGATTCTATCAACGTTTTGCCCAAGCGCCTGCCGTTCCGCTTGATGCCGACGATGCCGCTGATCGAGGCGTGCAAGTAACCACGTTAGCGGATTTTGAGACCCCGAACCTGACAGATCTCAAGAAGACAAAGCTTCTCCTAAATCGGGGCTGCCGTTACAGCCGCCCAACTTACAAAGATAGCAAATTTGCTGACGAGGCCGAGTTAGATTACCTTAGACGTTACATGGCTTGGGTTACCATCCACCCAGAAGATCGTCTGACGGACGATCGTCCTATCCAAATTAGAATTATGGAACTGGCTCAAAAACTAAAATACGACGACCTTGCAACCAGTATCTTGACCATGTTCAATCATATTTCTCTCGGCGATTGGGCTAAGCTTGAAGACCCCGAGAGGCGTTACTTATGGAGTGCCATGGTCAAACAAGAATTAATTCCCGCCGGAGTATTACCACTCGGCGGCCGCGATGAGGGTGTCGTCAAAGTCATTTTACCTACGGCCGATGCCGTCAACGCTGCGTCGTGGCTTGGGATTGTTGCTTTTGATGAATGGCCAATTAAAGAACGGGAGATTTTATTTGAGCAGTTAGATCAGCTAACTGACCTGCCGTTTCACGACCAAATCGTTTACCGAAGGGCTGTTATGTCCTATGAAGCTGGAGACCACGCCAAAACTATCGAGTTCCTACGAAGAATTCTTGCCACCGAAGACGCCGCTGAGGTTTCTCGCCAGGGGGCGTTGACCATCGTAGAACGACTTTTAAGTGAATATCAATATAACGAGGCCATGCTCGGTGCCATTCAAGGGGCCGTGCCTGTGGCCTATTGGCCGAGAATTTACCGGGGCTTATTGATCGATCATGCCCTGCGTGGGAATATTAAAGGCTTCCTTGCAATTGAAAATCAATTATTAGCTAAAAGCAAATCTTCGACAATTGCCCGCCTACCGCCTGAAACACTATCCGTCTACGAGGCGTTAGCTCACCGAAAAAGTCTTGTGTATGCAAAATTAGTCGAAAAATTACATGAACGACGGCCCAATGAGTTTATCAACTATGCAAATGACATTGCCGTTCGAGCAGAGGGTCTGTCAGACGACGAATACGACAAAGTTGAGGATGTTATTTTGCAGCTCACGAAAATCATTCGCAAAGTCCTCGACAGTGGAAAATCACAAGAGTCATTGGTAAGCCTTCTTACAAGCCTTGAACGTGCAGCCCACGATCAAAGGTCCACGGCAGAAAAATCTGCTCGTGGCGGCGTGACTCACGTGGGTGCCGTTAACATTAGGCCATTTGCAAAACTCACGAACCCTTACATCTGGGCAGATTCAGTAACTTTGGCCCGTCGCGAGTTCTTGGCAATGCCAAATTCGGTAACAGACCGTGTGTGGCATTTAGAATGATGGGACATCGCCGATGAATCGTTGGATTTTGATAGTGGGCCTATTTTTGCTCCTTTGGGCGACGCCGATCGGCCCAGAAGAATTTTTTGGAGGTGGCCGGCCACTAGCCGCGCCATCAGCCACGCTACCACCCACACTTGTAATACCGCCAGTTCGAGCCAAAAAAATTGACCGCAAAATGTTGCATTTCAAAGAGCCTAACGGCATTGATGAGCAGACTTTTATGCGCGAATTTAAATTTCAAGCCCACCGCGACGGGCTCTTTGAATGTCTAAACGTCACGTTGCCAAGTCCTCGGTCCATGCTGCTCGAAGCCGTGATTCTAACCTCTGGTGTGGTGTCGCAAGTTGAAAGAGGTGGTAACGCCAAAGCACTGCCCGCGTGTGCAAACGAGCTACTGAGGAAAATGAAATTTCCACAAACTGGCGCCACCATGGTAACTGCAAGCCATACGGTGGTCTGGCGAGTAGATTGGTGATTAGTTTGCCGCCGTTTGACGGCTCGCGAACCTCAGTGCCGCAGGATTTTTGATCCTGGATAAAGGTCGACCCTGGCAGGATTCTGGTCGATGTGGCAAGATCCTAGTCGTGGGAAGCCCTGGCTATGCCGATTTTGACGGCGCGATGGCTAGACTTGTCAAAAATTTAACAAGATCATTCCCAGATTTTTTTGAGACAAATTCAAAAATTTTTCGGTTGGGATGATCCTCTGCTATCTCTGCATTGGTGTATAGCACTAGCGGCACCTGCGACTTGTCTCGGAGTGCGCTGGCTAAATCAAATCCTGTTTGTGACGTGTCTGAAAAATGTAGATCTGTGACTACGGCCGTAAAGCTCGAAAGAAGTTGAGAATTCTCGTGGCATGCCAGCAAAAATTGGCTCGGTGACTCATATATTGTGACTTCAAACTGGGGGAGACGGATCGTGATTAGTTCCGCAAAAATGAGATCATCCTCGACTATCGCAATCGCCGGTTTCCCAAGCGATGTAAGACGAGAGCTGTTGAAATCTTTCACCAGCTGCTCAAACTGGTCTTGGACCATCGGTTTTCTTAGGAGCTTTGACAAGTTTCCTCCAAGCCTAAGCGTCATCGCGTCTGTGAGTAAGTGATTCGTGTGGAGGACCGCCGTGCAATTCCTATTTTCTTTTTTGATTTCATTAATAAGATCGATTCCATCGTTGGTTTTCGACGCTAGATCATAGTCACATATCAATATATCAATTGGACCTTCGGCCATACGGCGCAGGCCCTCTTCGTATGACTGCGCGATCGCTAGCGTCATACGATCTCCGAGGATTTTGTGCACGTGCAGCCTGACACTTTCTGAATAGACAGGATCATCATCCACAACCAAAATGCGGAAGTGTGACGCTCCAGACGGCCTAACGCCCTGAGATGATGAATCTCGGCGCCTAACAAGGGTTTGCGGATCGTCGCCGAAATTTAGTTGGACGTCTGCGGAGCAGCTTGGCAAGGGGATCCGGTCTGCTGCGGCAGCTGGTGTGCAAGGGAAACTAAATCGAAAAGAAGTGCCGGTCGCAAGATTCGAGACGACCGATACGTTGCCGTCATTGGCTTCAACCAGCTTTTTTACGATTGCAAGGCCGAGCCCTGTCCCGCCCCGCTTATTCTTGGTGAAGAACGCCTCAAAAACTGAGTCGATGTATTCGGACGCAATACACGATCCTGTGTTGTGAATCTCAACGCAAATTCTTGCTCCAATCTCACTTGAAAAATTGCTGGTGGTAATCGTGATGCTTTCTGACCGCCCCATGATTGCTTGCTCTGCGTTATCAAGAATATTTGAAAGAATTCTTTGCAGGTGCTGCTCATCTACCCATATGTTGCCCTGGTGCCTAAAGCGGTAGTGGAAATGTATGTTGGTATTTCTTGTCGTTCTAAATACGTTTTCAATCACAACACTAAGTGCTTTTTGAACCGCCAGCGACTTAGGCAAGGGCTTACTTTCACGTCCTATATCCATGACGTCAGTCAGTAGTTGATCGACAAGTCGTAGGGATTTTTTGACATCAGGCACCATTCTGGAAAAAACCTTCGACGTCTCCTCGGGCGAGTTTGTGTTCGCCACCAAATCCATGTATGCGCTGAGTAGGCTAAATGGTTTTCTGACATCGTGAGCAAGCATTTGCGTGGTTTTGGCGATGGCCTCATGCACTCGCTGCTCCTCTCGCACCTTGGCAACCTGCTCCTCGATTCTCGCCACAGAAAGGGCTCGAACGCGATTTTCCAACGTTGAAATGTTAAAGAATGCCGCAAGAGAATAAAGAAAATAGGCAATGTTTCGGTAGAATTCAAAAAATCCTGCAAACATCAGCGCCGTTTCGGCAGATGCTAGGCGCGAAGTGCAAATATTTAGCGGGTCAGCCGCAAATGCGATCGCCGCGACAATTAGTGCCAGGACCCGCCAGGGTAACTTGTCCTTCGAAATGGCGATGGCAACTCGTGCACAAATCCACGCCCCTACAAATCCGATGACGATGTCGCGTCCATTTCTCACGTCATTACTGACTGTGCTAGCAAACCACGGAGAAAACTCCATAGCCAACCCGTAGGGGATTGAAAGAATCGTTCCATACAGTAGCCACGGGCCGGATTTTTTCGACGATACACGAGCCATCTGAGTGGCAAAGTATAATCGCAGAATGTCACCCATTTGAAACAGAAAATGTTGTGAAAAATTGCTATAAGCCGGCGTAAGAAAATGATAGTCTATTGACCGAGCTACCGCTTCACAGCCAAGCGCCATACCTAACGAAAGCGACTCTGGCGAGCCATCTACCAATAGGAACATTAAGATCATAAACATGCCCATGATGTGGCGTGTCATAAATGGCACAGGTACATGTAATGCCGATTTTACAACCGCATCGGAATACTCCATATTGAATGTAGCCACCGCCATCGCTGTTAGCAACAACAGACAAACTGAAATATTCAGAAACGTGCGATTTCCCTCGGTAGGCGTCCCAGCCGTACGAAGTCCATAACGATGCCTAAGAGTAGAATTCGCAGAAAAAAGAATATTGCCTTTCATGAATGACATGACCTCCAGTGTCGTTGCTAGGCTATCCGATTTTCTTCAATCGCAATGGATGCTGAATGAGCTGATCTAGCTCATCACTTGAAATCGTGCCGTTCTCGATAAGTTCGCGGCAGCGGTTAGCCATCGTTGACCTAGGGATGCCTAAAAGCCGGCCAGCTTCCCTTGTAGACATTTGCCCACTTTTGGCAAACTCTACTGTGATGGCCTGAATAAGCAGTTTGTCGATTAGCGTTTGAAATTCTGGCATCTCGCCAACCCACGAAATGGACATAGATGTCTTTGAGGGTTCCGCCGATCGAAGGTTGATGTTCACAGACGACTCTCTCGACATTTGTTCAGCCGTCTGGGAGGCGTTCTTCGGCTGTTTTTTGCTGCCAGTAATTGCATCCCAAATGTGCTCGGGTATCGAGCTTGGAGTTAACGTTTTATTTACGGATTTCTCCGTCATTGCGCGGAGGCAATTACGAAGCTCTCGTACGTTTCCCTCTGACCAATCGTAGCCACAAAGGGCATCTAGAACTGTGGCGGCAAGCACGTACGGCCCACCACGCATTGTTTGGGTAAAGAAATCTACAAGCTCTGGAATTTCTTGTCGCCGGTCTCGCAGAGGAGCCAGATCTATTTGAGCTTCTTGCAACCGCTGCCATAGATCTCGCCTGAATTTTCCTTGAGCCACCAGTTCAGACAGAGGCTCGTTGGTAGCCGAAATGACGCGGAACGAGACTGGTCGCTCCGCATTTGTGCCGATCCTTCGAATTGTCTGATTGTCAATGGCCCTCAACAAATAGACCTGCGATTCTAAAGGAAGCGTCGCAATCTCGTCCAAAAATATCCAACCGCCATTGGCAGCTTCGATCAAGCCCATTTTATCCGTAGTTGCGCCAGTAAACGATCCTTTGGAATGACCGAACAACTCACTGGCAATTAGGCTTGATGTAATGGCCCCACAGTTCACTCGTACGAACGGAATTTTTGGACCTAGCGCCGCTTCAAACAACGACGCTACCACCTCCTTACCTGTCCCTGACTCTCCTTGCAAGTAGATGCAGTTTACGGCCGAGTTAATAATCTGTGGCGCACGAAGTCTTATGGCCGACATCGACCCTCCCGAGATACTTCGACCTACGAGTATTTCATGCGGCTGCACTTTGGCTTCGCGCTTAATTTTTAAAGCGGCTTCAAGACGGTCAAATATTTCACGGGGCTTAGAGTCTTTTGCCAGGAAATCGTCAGCGCCTGTTTTTAAACTAGAACGGATTGAGTGCAAGTCTTTTGAGTTCGAGGCAATGAATATTGCAGAGTTTTGCGCGATTTTTCGACTGATGGCGGCAATTTCCGCCCCCGTCTTGTCTTGTCCATCTAAATGAAAATCTATAATGATTATATCTGGATTATCTCCTCTCTTTAGTCGCGCATTAAGGTCCGATCCTTGGTCGAAGCTTTCGACAAAAATACGCTCGCCTAAGAGAGTTTCGTTGGAGAGTAATTTTGAAAAGCGATCGAGGAACAGGAGATCATCGTCGAGGTGGAATATGCGTATCGCCATGTTATTTTTCTCCGTTTGCTAAATTTACGTCCGCCTTCATTGGAGCTACTATATTTACTAGTTTCTGAATGCCATCTTTTAAGTTCGAAGCGTGTCGTTTGAGTTGCCGAATTTTGGCTTGATCGCGCTCTGAGGGATTTAAATTATTTTCCTCCGTAATTTCGATTAAGAAACCAAAAGCTTCAGCAGCTGCATTAAGATCATGGAGCCACTTACCGCGGGCAACCTCGTCGCCTGATACGACGATCAGAACCTCCACCCCGTGATCGCTAGACCCAGCCTGTGAATTAATATTGTGCGGAAAAATCATAGACCCCTCTGATGAATCTGAGCGAGTGAGTACACTCTTTACTGTCGGCAGGCGCAGCAAAACAGTGAGTAAAGAAGCTTCGACGCACCTATAACTAACTGATTATACACATAAATATATTTTTGGCGGCCAAATAATGTGGTCAAAGCGTCTTCTGTTTGTCCTAGTTCTGTGCTCAGCTCAGCTCCGCGTTGGAGCTGGGGCCTTGCGATCACCGATACCTAAAAATCCGACATCCTAAAAATCAAAATTCAGCGTCAACTCTATGTAGTTCCTCGGATATTTGTGATATCCTATTTGCTACATAGCCACAGTGAGACTAAATTTTTTTCTGACCCTTTTTTCGATGGAATAAACTGAATGCATGAAACGACCACCAGCGCAGTAAATTCAGCAGCAGAAACGACGCAAAGCACTATGCGTCTGGCCATCCCTAAAGAATCCTATCCAGGTGAGCGGCGCGTGGCCCTCACTCCCGGCCAAGTCGAAAAGTTCAAAAAGCTGGGATTCACCATCGAAATCCAGGCCGATGCCGGCGCTGCCGCTGGCTTTGATGACCAAGATTACCGAGCCGTCGGCGCAAATGTTGGCGGCGATATTAAGAATCTATTGAGTGCTGCGGACGTAGTGCTTAAAGTCAGAGCTCCATCTGCAGATGAGATTGGCATGATGAGGGAGAATGCTTTTTTGGCAAGCTTTGTGGCGCCCGCCCAGAATCCAGAATTACTGAAACAACTTGCGGCCAAACGCATATCAGCTCTCGCGCTTGATGCGATCCCACGCACGACCAGAGCTCAGAAGATGGACGTGCTTAGCTCCATGGCAAACCTCGCCGGTTACCGCGCCGTGATTGAAGCCGCCGCTGCCTTCAGCCGCCCATTCACGGGTCAGATTACGGCTGCCGGCAAGATGCCTCCCGCAAAAATCATGGTGATCGGTGCCGGTGTCGCTGGCCTTGCAGCTATCGGGGCTGGACGTGCACTTGGCGCCATCGTTCGCGCGTTTGACACACGGCCTGAAGTCAAAGAACAAATTATCAGTATGGGCGCGGAATTTCTGGAGCTTGATTTCAAAGAAGACGGCACCGGAGAGGGCGGCTATGCTAAGGTCATGTCACCAGAATTCATTAAAGCGGAGATGGAACTCTTTGCGAAACAAGCTAAAGACGTGGATATTATAATCACCACGGCCCTAATACCAGGCATCAAAGCGCCTGTATTGATTACGACCGAAATGGTCAAATCCATGCGTCGAGGTAGCGTGATTGTCGATCTTGCCGCTGAGCAGGGTGGTAATTGTGAGTTGACGAAGCCTGGCGAGTTGGCAGTGGTTCAAGGCGTGAGCATTGTGGGTTTTAGCGATTTGCCGTCAAGGATGGCGTCCCAAGCCAGTCAACTCCTAGGCAACAACCTCTATAACCTTCTTGAAGCCATGTGTCCCGCAGGCAAAGACAAAGGGCCGCGAAGTTTTCGCATAGACCTTGAAGACGACATCATCAGACCTTCGTTGGTGACGCACGCGGGCGAAGTGACTTGGCCACCACCCAAAAAACCGGTAGCCACTGTCACCGCAAAGGCCACTGACAAGGCAATGCCCTCCGCAAATCAACCAGCAGCTAAAGGCCAAGCATCAAGCGCCAAGCACGGACGCCACGGAGCTCCTGCAGCGCAGCCCGTTGCTGGTGGTAAAGTATTACTTTACTGGATCATCGCCGCAGCAATTTTGGGCGGCCTTGGATTGGTCGCGCCAGCAGAGTTTCTGAGTCATCTAACTGTATTTGTCCTAGCCTGTTTTATTGGTTGGCAGGTCGTCTGGAATGTGAGTCCAGCACTGCATACGCCATTAATGAGTGTCACGAATGCGATTAGCGGCATTATCGTTGTCGGTTCGATGCTTCAGGTTTCCGGCCCGCTCAGTGATCTCAGCACATGGTTGGCAGCTATCGCCATACTCTTAGCCACGATTAATATTGCTGGTGGGTTTTTGGTGACTCAGCGCATGCTTAAAATGTTCAGAAAATAAGGAAAAAACGCCGTGCCGCAAACTTTTTTGACCGTCAGTTATTTACTTGCCAGTGTGTTTTTTATATTGAGTCTGGGTGGACTTTCCACCCAAGAATCGGCTCGCCGTGGAAATGGCTACGGGGTCGCCGGAATCCTTGTTGCCGTGCTTGCCACGGCCATGGGCCAGGATGTCAGCAACTACCCTCTACTCTGCGGCGTGATCGCGATTGGCGCGACCATCGGAGCTGTCTTAGCGTCCCGGGTCGCCATGACAGCAATGCCCGAACTCGTGGCCATCTTGCACAGTTTTGTCGGCCTTGCCGCAGTTCTCGTCGGCATCGCGAACTTTATCCAAGCCCCCCATGGGTCAGGCTCCACCCACGAAGCCATGACTTCTGCGATGATCGTTATCCACGACATCGAAATATTTATCGGTGTTTTCATCGGCGCCATCACATTCAGCGGCTCTATTATTGCGTTCGGTAAATTGCGCGGATCGATTTCAGGAAACTCTCTTCTGCTCCCTGCCAGGCATTGGCTGAATCTTGGCATGGTTCTGACCTCCGTCTACTTTGGAATCTTGTTTGCACAGTCGGCATCATCTGGAATCGATCCGTTTTTTACGGGATCAGCTCCCGGACTTGGCCCGTTGCTTCTAATGACTGGTCTTGCCCTGCTGATAGGCATGCACATGGTGATGGCCATTGGTGGTGCCGACATGCCCGTTGTCGTGTCGATGCTTAACAGCTACTCCGGATGGGCTGCGGCCGCCGCAGGCTTCATGCTGAGTAACAACTTGCTCATTGTCACTGGCGCTCTTGTCGGTAGCAGTGGCGCCATATTGAGTGTGATCATGTGCCGCGCCATGAATCGCGGATTTGTGAGCGTAATCCTCGGTGGTTTTGGCACAACGACAGCCAAACCATCGGGCAGCAAAGCCGACCAATCCCCCGCTGGAGAGGTCGTTTCTATTGACGCAGCAGAGGCTGCACGCTTGCTCAAAGATGCAAAGAGCGTTGTTATTGTGCCAGGCTACGGCATGGCTGTAGCGCAAGCACAACACCCGATCCGTGAAATCACAGATATACTGAGAAAATCTGGCACTCAGGTCCGGTTTGCGATTCACCCCGTGGCAGGCCGTCTGCCGGGACATATGAATGTGTTGCTCGCGGAGGCCAATGTCCCCTACGACATTGTCCTAGAAATGGATGAAATCAACGAGGACTTCCCAGAGACTTGCGTGGTTCTCGTCGTTGGCGCCAATGATGTTGTCAACCCAGCAGCCCAAACCGACGAGTCAAGCCCCATTTACGGCATGCCCGTGCTTGAGGTGTGGAAGGCCAACCATTGCATTGTTTTGAAACGCGGTATGGCCTCAGGGTATGCGGGCGTGGATAATCCGCTATTTTACGCGGAGAACTCTCGCATGCTGTTCGGAGATGCCAAGAAAAGTATTGATGGTGTCTTGACAGCACTCATGATAAATTAATGTGGAAATCCAGCACGCTAGATAATGTCGCTTCTAAGTTTAACTAATTTTCAGCAAGGACGAATCACGATGAATTTATTCACAAACAAATCAGCTTGTTTTTCATTATGCTTGTTTTTTGCAATCGCGACGAAAACAGTCGCAAATGAAATGCCAAAGCCATCGACAACCAGCGCAACGAGTACCAAAGCTACGGCAAAATCACCCAATGAAATAAAGTCACAAGTCATCCGCCATTTAACCTTGACGAATAAATTAGTCGACGGCAAAAAAACTTGGATCCCAGCAGAAGTCAAAATCAAGGCTGGTGAGCCGGTTGAAATCGAATTGATCAATACACTCGAAGATCCCCATGGGTTTAATTTGCCAGGCCTCGCTGAAAACGTGGTCATCGGCGGCAGTAAGAAGAGAACTGTGACACTCAATCCAGCCACTAAAGGAGCCGTTAATTTTAATTGCCAGCTGCACCCGGCCCATGTCGGCGGCCAGTTCATCATCGAATGAAAAAATTAAGCAAATTAACGCGGCCACATCCATATGCAGCAATGGTGAAGTCAAAGTCACATTTTGGTTCAACACATAATCCTATTTCTTGGTGAACATTAACGTCTTTTCGCTTTTATCTGATTTAATATGCATAAAGAATGAATTTGCGATGGGACCCACGTTGACTTTATAGCGTTCACCGTTTTTAGTTGCCGTTGCCACTTGACTACAAGATTTTGCTATGTCTACTGTACCGCCAAGACAAACTTTTAGATTTGTCCAATCGCCTTTTGGCGCAATCTCGACTTCAAATGCGACATCACCTGTAATCGCTGCAAATAACTCACCAATGCTAAGAATTGGATTTAGGTCTGGATTCGGAATTGGATTTGGATTTGGATTTGGATTTGGATTTGGATTTGGATTTGGATTTGGATTAGATCCACTTCCACCTGCCACTGCGCAAGGTGCTTCTTTTTGATCTCCCCACTTAGATTGATCTAATTCAAATTTCTCATTGCTTGGGCACCGAACTGGGTCCATCCCAGACACACCGCAAATATAGCCTCCGACTTTGGCTGCTGTCGTTTTTAAAAACTCTTGGGTCACAGCATGCGTTAAATTTGTGTGAATGCTAAACTTACCACTTCCACTAATAGCCATTCTTGATCCAACACCAGTAATTTTACAGCCATTAAACAACGGCCCACCCGAATCACCAGGAGAGACTGCAACTCCGTTAAAAGTTCCTGTACTCAACGTAATGATGTCGTCTTGTGCGTCATTTTCAAACGTCTTTATTTTGGTATAGCCAAATCGCTTTGACCCCCGCCCCTGTTCGGTCAGCTGTCCATCACTGTAGCCAATCAGTAAGACTTGATCACCAATCTTTGGAGCCGATGATGCCATCTCAAAATAAGTCTTAAATGTTCCTTCCGGAAAAACGACAAATGCTGTGTCGTGTCCACCACCCGCGTCTTGCGAGTTGGCAGGGAATCGAGGATTTACAAAGATATTAGTTGAGCAAACCTTTTGGTAAATTGAATTATTTAGGCAAAATTGTTTTCCGGATAGTCCATGATTTGCATCAAGGCGTTCGCCGGAGTCGTAGACGCAGTGGGCCGCCGTCATAGCTGTATTGGTACTTACCGCTGTACCCGTGCAAGCTCCGCCAGAGCTTGCTCCAATCGACGTCGTCATCGTATAGAAGACGCCGTCAACTTTATTGGCTGAATCCTTATCAATAAAAGCGCCATTATCTATTTTAGTACGACTAAAAGAATTCGGTTTGGCCCCGCGGCACCCCACGAGCCCGACCAATGATATGACTATTGATGTTTGGATTACCCAAATCCTAAAACTATATTGGCTATGCTGTTTCATATAATTAAGTTCCTCCAAATATCTCGCCCTATCGGCATTTGACGATTGAAACTTGATGATAAATTATCAATACTCAAAAAATACAATCTTAATGGAGGGTTACCCATGTACCTGAGCCTGAAATAGCTTCATATTATAACTGCGATGTTAACTTTCACTTCGACTTCACCAAATCCTCTTTCGAGGCAACATCTTCAAAAAAGCGCTGCATGGGTGCCTTACCTTTTTTAATCCAATCAGCCGCTAAAGCATTGAATGGAGCCTCGAAGGGGACCTGATATTTCTTTATGAATTGGACAACGTCAGAAACTTTATGCCCGTTTGCAATCAATTCACTTTGGTTCAAATAAACCTGACTTGACGTGACCGCCAAGATGGAATCAACATGATTTTCGCGAGCATCAAATTTTGTATTTAAGTCCTGAAGAAATCTCTGCCTACTAAACCGCGTTGCTCCTGAAACTTCTGGAAGCGGAGCTGCGCCGTGATCCGCCGTCAGCACCGCAATAAACTCGCCGCCAGTTATCGATGAAATCTCATTATATATGGTCTCTGAAACCTTGTCGGTCACGGCGAGAACTTGACGACACTCGTCCGACTCATAGCCGTATCGATGACCACAAGCGTCTGTGGCCTTTGTATTTATATACACAAGGTCAGTGACCTCATCTTGTCCGATTTTTAATTCGCGAATGGCGGCGATAGCGAGATCACCCTCCCACTCAGTACCCGCGGGAGATGAGCGAACTGCATTGGCATTGATGGCACCAGATTTACTAATAAGTTCGTGCCCCATCCATGCACCAGCAGTCTCCTTTGTTAGCTTCTCTACGTAAGGACGAACACTTTTCCCGCGATGAGAATTCGGCAATGCATAAAGCTGTTCGTTCGTTAAATACACATCCGATGTATCAGCGGATTCATCCATCCAAACCGCGTGGGACTTAAAGCCTTTGCCAAACATCGCCCCGTGACCCGCCATACCGATGGCAGCTCGCAACGCGTAGACTTGTGAAAACACGATCGCCTTGCCCTCAGTTGCCTGCAACCAAATATCACCCAATGTCGGCGTGAACAGAAAACTAGGATTGCCGGCTAAATTGTCCTTTTTACTTCCGCTCATGGAAATATTGAAGGCCTTGACTTGCTTCCAGATTCCACTGTGAAAAAAATCATTGCCGGAAACCCCGTGCTCTGGAGGCCACGCCCCTGTCCCTACTGCTACGTGGCCAACACTAGTTTCGACATCGACATGCGAAACCCTAGCGGATCCAAAATCTGCGCCAGACTTTATAAATGATTCATAAAACGTAGCGACCTTTGGATGCGCCTTTAAATATTGGTCCCCCATTTGGTCTTGAACAAAAACTAACACGACCTTAGGTTTCTTATTTGCAGTCGATTGCAACATTTCAGAGAGGATGCGTCCACTTTTGCGGGCAGCCAAAGGGACATCCAATATTTTTGCCAGCGTTGGAGCAATGTCCTGCTGGGTTGCAAACTGAGAGTAGGATCCAGGCTTGATCCATGTCCCTTTTGGATCTTTAAACACCAAAGGAATCTCAAGGTCATAGTCCCAAGCAAATCCATGCATAGTTATAGAATGTGGGGGAAGCATTCGGCCATTCACCGAACTAAACTCCATACTCTCTGGTTTAAAATCTTTGTCTTCCAGTAAAAAGTTGCCTCGCTTAGGCAATAAAAAAATATCTCCACTAAAAGCTCCCGCAGAGTTTCGCCAAATATCACGGTGACTCGGTACCCGCAGGGGCTTGGACTCCGAAGCGTTACTGCGAGCCCACGTTGTTGTCGATGGGACGAATGTCAGGCTAAATAGAATGGCCAAAAAAATAGGTGCCATCAGCATCCTCCTCATTTATAGGTCTCTGAATCGCTCCTATCTTAACCTGTAGTGCCGAAATAATAAATGTTTATGATTTCATTGACGATTTTGTTTCTCTCTGGTACGAGTCGCTTTATGGATGAGCAGGTCAAAAAACTCCGTTTGTTGCAAAGGCACTTTGGCTGGGTTACAAGCTACCTTCAGGTCTTATAGCCTGAAGTGGACGGTCTAATCACCAGTTTTAAGCTGGCAGCATAATAAAGCGGTAGTACAGATGAAAAAGGAAAAGTCATGAATTGGATTCCTGGAAGTGGCATCGTCGTTTATGACAGTGACTGCGGGATTTGCACCTACACGATTCGCGTGTTGAGGAGGCTTGATTGGGCCCAGCGGATAACTTTTTTGGGTAGCCATGATCCGGCAACGATTCAACAATTTCCAGAAATGTCGATGGACCGCATGCGCGAAGAGATCCTCGCCTATGAAGCCCTGGCGGGCTGGTATGGTGGGTTTCAGGCGTGTGAATGGATTGCGTGCCGCATTCCTGTGCTATGGTTTTTGATACCATTCACGTTTCTTCCAGGGGCTGAGCAACTGGGGAACTGGTCGTACAAATTAGTTGCAAGAAACAGGCACAAAATCTCGGCATTTTTAGGTTTAAAAGCATGCAAAATTTAATTCACAATAGGACCATCGAAGGATGACCTACAGGCACAATTAAGGCAGTATGATCAGAATAATAATCTTATGTTCCATGTAAGGATACTTAAATGCCTATACGTAAAACAGCCTCGCCACTAAAAACCAAGGCTCCGCAAAAAACAACGACTCCGCAAAAAAAAAGCCCCCAAATACACGGATTCATTCGCGGGTCGACAGTCTTAAAAAAGGCGACCTTGTTGCCAGCAACCTTGACCCCAGCAGCGTCAGGCAAGATCGACGGAGAATGTCATATTTTCGGCGGCAGTGGTTCTGACTACATAAAAACAGAGACCTTAGTCCTGAAGGGGGCCACGGATGTGTGGCAAAATACGTTGGTGATGAACCGCGCGTCTGATTCGTTAACGTTGCAGACTCGCCGAGGTCCGGTCTGGATTTTGAGGCCAAAACTGGTGGAGGACGGTCAAAAATCCGTTCGTAAAAAGCCAAGAAAAATTCATCATCAAGGTCTATTGGACCAGAGCCCATACACAAGTATGCGTGAGCGCATGGGAAATCTTTGGAGCACGCTAAGAGACGTCGAAGGTGTGAAGCACCTTGGGATTTTCTTTCACGGTTGTGCGGAGAGTGAAATTTTGGGAGCACTTGCCGGCATAGAAATGGCGAGCTACCGATTTACCTACCTGGCAAAATCAAGGACGTTGTCGCCACCCTTTAAGGTGACGATTCACGGCGCATCTTCCAAGGTTATGGCCGAGGCAAATCATATAGGGGAGTCGGTCAACCTCGCACGGCACCTTGTAAATCTGGACGCGGCAAAACTAAATCCGAAGACGTACTCGGACTTCGTGAGCCATTGGTTTAAGGGCTCCAAAACCATGTCAGTCGAGGTGTGGGGGCCAGCACGCGTTCTAAAAGAGAAATCAAATCTTCACTACGGGGTTGGGCAAGGGGCTGTCGAGCGGTCACACATGGTCCACCTTAAGTATCGCCCGAAGGGCAAGAACCGACTTGAAAAACCAATCGCCTTTGTCGGCAAAGGCGTGACTTTTGACACCGGAGGCTTAGACTTAAAGCCGGCGAGTGGTATGAGATTCATGAAAAAGGATATGGGTGGAAGTGCCAGCGTTGTCGGTATCGCCCACTGGCTGGTAGAAAGTCAGTCGGACGTAGCCTGCGATCTTTATTTGGCGTTGGCGGAAAATGCGGTCGACAAAGAATCCTTTAGGCCTGGAGATGTGCTGACGGCCCGAAATGGCATGACCGTTGAAATTCACAATACAGACGCCGAGGGTCGCTTGGTCATGGCAGATGTCATGGACGTTGCACAAGGCGCAACAGCCGCTCAAGCGCCGATGGCTTTAATCGACCTGTCAACTTTAACTGGTGCGATGCGCGTTGCCGTCGGGGCGGAAATTTCTGGCATGTTTGCAAATCACGATGGATTAGCTGATTTGGCACTAAAATCTGGCGCTGTCATGGGCGACCCTGCGTGGCGTTTACCCCTATGGGACAATTATAAAACACAGCTTCGTAGTTCTTTTGCTGACTTGGCGAACGCCTCGGATAGTGGTCTCGGCGGAGCGATTTCCGCGGCGTTATTTTTACAAAAATTTGTAAGAGGTCAATTGCCATGGATGCACTTCGACTTCAACGCTTGGAATGATCGACCAATGGGGGGCTGTGCAGAGGTTGGTGGCAATGGTCAGACGGTGCAAATGATGATTTATTTGTTAAAAAATATCACGTCGAGGACTTTTAATTGATGGCTTCTGAAATTTCGAAACACGTTTTTCGCAAGGGTGTTATTTTGGTTAACGTGGGGACTCCCGATTCGCCGAGTGTGGCGGACGTACGGCGTTATTTGCGAGAGTTTCTTACAGATCCTCGAGTCTTAACAATGTCCACTCTAGGGCGATGGCTTTTAGTCAACTTGATCATCGCGCCACTTAGAGGTCCAAAATCTGCCAAAGCTTATCAGACAATTTGGACGAAACGCGGATCTCCATTGCGAGAACACGGTGAGAATTTAGCTTTGGCCCTTCAAGAACACCTCGGCCCGCAGTATGTGGTTCGTCTGGGCATGCGCTACGGAAGCCCGAGCATGGAAGGTGTGGTCAAAGAATTGATGGATCAGCTTCAGGTTGAAGGTTTGATCCTGGTGCCGTTGTACCCGCAGTACAGCAGCTCGGCCACAGGCTCGAGCATTGAAAAACTAAATGATATATTGCGGGGACGTGCCGTCATGCCGGCGGTTCGCGTCGTGGGTGATTTTTACAGCCACAAAGGATTTATATCCTCGTTTGCGTCGTTGGCACAACAATGCATCGATTCGTTTAATCCCGATCACGTTTTGATGAGTTACCACGGATTGCCTGAAATGCATGTCAAGGCGTCAACAAGTGGGTTTTGTTTCTCAGAAAAAAACTGCTGTGCTCAGTTAACAAATAAAAACCGATTTTGTTACCGGGCTCAATGTTTTGAAACTTCGAGGCGACTGGCCGCAGCACTTGGCCTTTCTGAACAAAAGTATTCGGTCTCGTTTCAAAGCCGTTTGGGCAAAATTCCTTGGATTCAGCCCTTTACGGATAAAATTTTGGCCGACCTTTATCAGCGCGGTGTCAGGCGGTTAGCGGTAACCGTTCCGTCGTTTGTTGCTGATTGCCTTGAAACCATAGAGGAGATAGGGGACCGCGCGCGCGATGATTGGATGGCCTTGGGGGGGGAAGCTTTCGCTTTGATTCCAAGTCTCAACGTAGATCATAATTGGGTCAAAGCACTTGGGGAGATCGTGCGAGGCGAGTGTTAATCAAAACTTGTTGATTCGAACTCAAATCACATTCATCGACCTCAAGTCGCAAGCATTAATAGAAACAGAATGCATGCTATTCCAACCAGAGATTTTTTTTCGGTACGGAAAGCGGCGCTAATATTTGGTGGATTTGGGAAGTCTTCGATAACCGGCATATTCAAGGGAATCCATGCGGGGACCCGTTCCATATACCGCTGATACTCGTCGCCAAATTTAGCCAGGAGAGTTTTTTCTTCGTATTTTGTAATGCAGTAATACTGAACTAAAAAGAATCCGGCCAGGGGGAAGCCTATGAAAATACTTTTGGCATAAAAAATGGCTCCAAAAGTTATGACGAGGTTGGCCAAATAATGGGGATTTCGAATGAGAGCGAACGGGCCGGTGGTTATCAAATAGTCGCTGCCAACGGAATCTTGCGCTTCTGCAGTCATAAAAGCAGAGGTGTAAACGCGCATCATCGCTCCGCAGATAATCAGTAGTGTGCCGACGGTGGCACTACGCGCCGTGGGATTAGAAAATATGAGTTGCAGCATGAGGGCTGGCACGGCTGTGTAAGCACCCCAATGGAAAAGCTTTTCCCCGAGCTCTACGCTTGAAATATTGCTGACGCGATGGCCCTCATCGTCGTAGGAGGTGTCGTGAGAATTATCGATAGTCATATATTTTCACCCTCTCATCATTATCATTAGACTACGTGCTGCTTCATTAGACTACGTGCTGCGCAAAAACAGTCGGCTCAGTTTTCGCAATTCGGTCGAGTCGTAAGTCCGAGTCCTCGCTCTCAATCCAAGCGGCTGTAGTGTTGAGGGCCGTCAGAGTCAAATCAAGTTCGTTAGAAAAAGTTTGATTGAATAGCTGCAACACGCGGTCAGTGGCTCCTTTTGAGGATGTAAATATAAAAAGTTCAGTGCCGATGCCATGTTCCGTGTCTTTCCAAAGTACATCTACAAATTGAATCTGGGGTAGGGTTCTGCGCAGCAACGTGGCAGCAATTTCTTCTTTCAGTTTAAGACGATCTTGTCGGCCCAAAGGCTTGCCCGTGGCTTTGTGGTTTTTCGCTAGTTCGTTTTTGAACAGCATTTGTAGTAAGCTCGTAGAAATTTTTCGGCGTTCGTAGCGCAGGCGCAGCATCACTCCAGACGAAACCTGACAATCGGATATGTCCCAGTGGGCGTCTTCCCCCATCACCTCAGCATCTTGGGGCGTAAGTGGACGCACCCAGCCGATAATCTCAGCCTTGGGGGAGCCGTCAATTCTAAGAATTGGAGATTTAAACGGGTCGAGCAGCGAACTGAGCTTGGCGATCCCGTGTTTTTTGTTTGGTCCGATAACTCTAAAGCGATTGTAAGCAACAGTGCCAGTATAAATACCCATGTAATTTCCATGTGTTGTGACTGATTTTGAAGGCCTTTTGGCGCCCGCCAACAGTGTGTGAATTCGATCCTAAAACTTGCCCTAAGGGTACGAGTCCTAAGTTCCTTGGTCAATAGCCATTTGGTCAAAAAGAAAATTTTTACAAATTCTATAGTCGACTTTGCTGCCACTTTTGGGTTCATTAAAGTTCTCATGAGAGCAACCGATAGGCAGTAAATAGATCGGGTAGAAAATGGGCACGACCATCAACAAAGAGGGTGAGCATCACACGATGATAAAAAAAACACACACTGACTACGACACTTATCGTGAAATCATGGACGATCTGCTGAAGCCGATTGCTGTTGAGGGGCTCGACGTTGATACGCTAAAGAGGCTGTATGAAAGCAAAATGGTTTACCTCGAGAACCTTCGATTGAAGTGTTTTCGCGACTTGAATGGCGACCGGGAGACTCATTTCACCAAAGACGATTACCGCATCATTGTGGAGGGGAGCAAGCAAACCCGTGGCCATTTGCGCGCTGTGGTTTTGAGCGCTATCAATACTCGTTTGGAAAATATCCGTTTTGCATAGATGTTTGATCATTTTAAAGCCTGTAGTCTGAAATTTATTAGAAATTAGAACCCTGTGGTACAATGGAAACTGAAAACGTTTTCAAATGACTGCGGGGTTTTTTATGGTTTGCCGAATTCTCGTGGCGGACGATAGTTCGACCATTCAAAAAGTAATTCGCATTGGACTTTCCTCGGTCCCAAGTGTTCTGAAGTCAGTGGCGTCCTATGTCGAGGCCTGCAAGGTCGCCGAAGGTGAGGCCTTTGATCTTATCATTGCGGACGCTGGGCTGCCTGGTATCACAGAGGTCAACGACTTCTTGAGGCTAGCCGAACGGGCGAAGGGGGCGGGCTTAATTTTATTGGTGGGCAGCTACGACATGGTGCGTGAGGGTGACCTGCGGGCCGCTGGCATTGAAAATATTATTAAAAAGCCATTTGCCCCGGGAGACCTCCCGCGAATGGTTCAAAAATTAATTGAGGACGCTGCCGGAGGCAAAACGGGGCACGTGGTTGCAGACTTTTCCCTAGGAAATTCGGGAATATCCCCAGCTCAGTTTTCCCTCGGCGATACTCCTTTAGCAGCTGGCGGGTTTAATTTTAGTGAGCCCCAGAATATTAATACGGGGGGTACGGCGCCTCAGGGTTTTTCTAGTTTGGGCGGTAACTTAACGATGCCGTCCATACCTGACATCGAATTGGGCCAGCGAGGCCGGCCTGCGTTTGATCTTTCATCTAATGATTCATCGGACTTGCAGAGAAATTTCAATAAATCCGATAGTCTTAAGGCATTGACAAACCTCACGATGGCGCCTGGGAATTTTAACGGAAACAAGACCAACGCCGAGCTTTCGGCGACGATGGAAGCCCTCGTTAAGGCTGAGTTGCCCGCGTTAGTGGGTCGTGCGGTCGAGCAATACTGCGCCGAACACTTCAAGGGGGTCGCCCGCGAGGCTCTTGTTTCTGAGTTGCGCCGGTTGGCGGACGAAAAGGCTCGATATCTAGTGGATCAGTAATAGCCCATCAAAGCCTAGTTTGATATGGTACATTGCGCCGTAATCAAAGCGAAAGGGCTTTCTCATGCACGAACTTCATGAAATTCAATTGGAACCCATTATCATCCGAGCTCTCGAAGAGGATTGGGGGTACGGTGACTGGACGACAGATTTGTGCGTGCCTGCCGATAAAATTGCACGTGCCAAGATCATTACACGAGAAAACATTATTGTCTCAGGGCTTGACGTAGCACGGGCGGTGTTTCGGAAGGTTGATCCGAGTATTGAGGTGACGCTTCGTTTTAAAAATGGCGATAAGGCCAAGGCCAACGAAGTCCTCCTTGAAGTATACGGTAATGCAAGATCCATTTTGAAGTCCGAGCGTGTAGCCCTAAATTTTATTGGACGCATGTGCGGAATTTCAACCATGTCGCGCTCCTTTGTCGAACAGCTTGAGGGGACTAATTGCCAATTACTCGACACAAGAAAAACGACGCCAGGGATGCGTCTACTGGAAAAATCTGCAACCGTGACCGGTGGCGCGCGTAATCACCGAATGGGACTCAGTGACGGAGTGATCGTCAAAGAAAATCACATCCGTGCCGCAGGAGGCATCAAGGCCGCGGTGTCACGGCTCCTCGAATCTCTTCCCCCGACTCTTAAAATTGAGGTTGAAGCTAGCACGTTAGAGGAAGTGCAGGAGGCTCTTGATGCAGGCGCTGATATTATCATGCTAGATAACATGACGATTCCGGAAATGACTCAGGCCGTGCGCACCGTGCGCGGGCGAGCAAAGCTTGAGGCCTCCGGTGGTGTAAAACTCGACACCGTTCGTAGAATTGCCGAAACCGGCGTTGATTTTGTTTCTACAGGCTCGACCATTCATTCAGCTAGGTGGTCGGACCTGTCGCTGCTTTTCGACTTGTAGGCGCCCATGATCAAGATTCCTGTTGCGTGGCTTGAAGAATGTGATTCCACGTCGCGTGTTCTGAAAGAGCGGGCCGTAAAGGCAAGCTACGTCGAGCCTCAAGCGTTGGCGGCTCGAATTCAAACAGCAGGTAGCGGCCGCTTAGGTGCAAAATGGGATAGTCTTGCTGGGAATTTGCATTTCAGTATAGCCTTGCCACCAAGCTCCGTTCCTGAAAAATTGCGAGATGTCATGCCGTTTGTCGCCGCAATCGTTGTCGCACGATGGGTGAGGCGTGTCACCGGTGTAGCCGTGTGCCTCAAGTGGCCCAATGACGTGTTGTTGGATGGAAGAAAAATCGCAGGAATTCTCTGCGAAGGTTCGATTCAAGGGGCACAATTCTTAGGTCTAGTCATCGGCATTGGCATTAATTTGTCAGAGACTCCTGTGCTGCCTGAAGGGCGGGCTTATGCGGTCGGTTGCCTTAAAAATTTGACTGGCCACACTCTTGATCCGCGAATGGCAGCAGAGTCGCTCGCTGCAGAATTTGCTGAGTTCCTTCCACGACTCGCCACGGTAACGAGGGAAACAATTCTCTCGGAGTGGTCGGAAATGGCGATTTCACCTGGGCATTTATGGAGGGAAAAATCAGGCAACCAGGAACACCGCGATGCAGAGAATTATTACCGGGGCTTAGGTGTTGGAGTTGGCGGTCACTTGCGGTTATTGCCTTCCAAGGCGGTTTGTCAAGGGCCTGAGCACAGGGGCGAGCCTCACCAAGAAGAAATAGTAGTGTCCTCGGCGACTCACCAGTTTGTTTGGACTGGTCAAAGCACTAGCCAAAAAAGTGTAAGATTTCTGATGGCTGATGTTGGGAATTCTCATACTAAAATGGCCGTGATCGACAATGCTGCGCATGGGAGAATTAGCGTTATTGGCCCAATTTTTCAAGTCGCCAGTGAAATATCCTTAACTGATTTTTTCGGAGAGACTAGAACTCACGGTGTGGCACCAATTGTGCACGCGATTAGTGTGAACCCAAGCCGCCTTGAGGCATTTCGTGTGGCCTGTGGTAGCCGTGGATTTGAAGTGCGCGAGATTGAAAAAAAACCGGTGCGTGCGGTGAACTCTCTGTATGACATGCAGGCCATCGGGTCAGACCGCTTGGCGCTGCTTGAGGCCGTTTTTTATTTGCAGATTCAAAAAAATATTTCATTGCCCGTCATGGCCGTTTCTCTTGGTACCGCGACCACGATTGATCACGTGGATGCAGGTGGGAAGCATCTAGGAGGCTATATTTTAGCGGGACTTCAGACCTCGCTGGATGCCGTTTCACAACGCGGGGCGAGGCTTCCTAAGATTCTCGGCTTGACCGGATCTTTCGAGCGGGACGTGTCGTCGTGGCCTACCACAACGGTGCAAGCGATGGAACTAGCGACAGTTGACGCCACGGTAGCGTTTCTTAAATCTGAGCGTAAACGGCTTGCCGATCATTGTCGAATGGCCGTAGAAAACGTGCCGATGGTATTGGCCGGGGGTTTTTCTAGTCTCGTTAAGAAGGCATTGATCGCTCATCATAGTCTAGAATTATCGAAACACATTTTTTCTGACGAAACGTTGATTTTACTTGGCGCAGGAATTCTCGCGGTCAATGGGCGGTGATTTTTTATTCAATTTAACTTTATGCTGCTAAATAATCTGCATCGGAACGAATTTTTTTAGATATAGAGAGCGCACCTCAACATCAGGAATAAAATATTTCAAAAAGGCTGCGGCCACTTATTGTCTTCTTCGCCCCTGACGTTTGGATTTTGGCCACTATTAATCATGCTAAGAATTTGACGATAATTATTTTGCTGGTTGTACAAGCTCATCAGTATATTGTTGGTGGACGATGCCATGCTGCTAAACGGTGAAGGCATGCTGTTGGTGATTACATCTAAAAACCGACTAGCCTGAGACTCGGGATTAACTCGGTGGTGGGCATCCGCTAGCTCGGTTCCGAGGTAGGAATAGGTGTCACAGCCATTGAGGTAATACAATTGAAACTGATTGGCCTTAAATTTACCCATAGTGGCAATAGACCGGATATTGGCGCCCAGGCCTGAGTGCCCGCTGTAGGAAACAAAATCTGAGATCAGGGTGCGCTCATTAAAATGAGTTAGCCATTCGGTGGAGTTATACCCCATGGTGTTGACCAATAAAATATTGATGTCGACTTTTCCACGGCGTGTTTCGAACACTAATCGAACATCTGGATTTTCGGTGCCAGGCATTTCTCCAACTTGCAAATTTACATTTGAGGATATCGGGTGGCCAAAATCTCTAAGGACTTGGCGATACATGGAATTAAATTCTTCCACGCCTTGATCATTGTTGTCGCCGCCTGAGACGTATTTACCAAAGACAGTCGTTGCGACTAATTGCTGATCTTCCCAGACTTTCGCATATTCAGGAGACTTTCCAGAGGTGTTTGTGTTGCTTACGGCCGTGTTCACTTTAAGTAAGTATGTAAACTCCTCAGTTCCACTTCGTCCAGCCAACGGGCATCCGGCCATTAAAGGGCGGATGTAGTACCAGAAATTGGCGTAACTAAGTTCATGGCGGTCTTGCACACAGGTCCCCTCGTATTTTGAATAAAAAGCTTGGATGCCTTGGTAATCACCTCGTGCCGGCACAGGCACAGTGATTGACGATGGAATTTGGCGGTTTCGAGACCATGCAATTTTGAATTTCGCGTCGTAAGTCACTTTTGATAGGGACGGTGATCCGGGGACGGCCACGATACTTTTGACGACTACGGAACGGTTGGCAAGGTCCGCCACGCTGCCCCAGTTGTTGAGGAGGCCGATGCTGAAATATAGCTGATCTTTTATCTGGCTGTCGACGTTGTAATTTGGAGAACTCGTCATCAAGGTGGCATCAGTGATCGTGGCATCGAGAGCTGTGGACGATGCGGAGTCGAATTTTGGCGTGCTGGCGCTCGTTAGAGAGGGTCCGCAAGTGGTCAAGAACGTGGCCGAAACGACTGAAGTGGTTAGGAGTTGAAACAATTTCAGGTTTGCACTCTGGACTATTATTTTGAATTTATTCGAAGTAGCAATTGTAGGGATGGTCATAGTGATTCCTTGTGCCTCATGGACAAATTGGGGGTTTCGCTCGCAAATAAATTCTACGGGTTAAACCTTCTAACTGCAATATCAATTGTACAGTGCAATGGTGCCCACATGATTTCTAGAAATTCGCGATTGGGGTGGGGGAGGTCAATGGATGCACTGAAATGCGCCACAAGGGGAATAAAATTGACGCAAAGAGTCTGAAGATTTATGATTGTTGGAGTTAAATCTACTAGATGATAATAAAAACAACCTGATTGATGAGTCTTGAATTCACGGTCGCTAGGAGAACTTTTTTTATGAATCTGAAAATTTTTGGCGCAATAACTTTTTTAATTTTCGATTTAGTTGCTTGTCGCGCGAAAAACACAACGACCGCCTCCAATGCGTCAGTGGCGGTAGAAGAGGGTTCGACCTCGGTTAAGCCCGATTCAAGTGACTTTGTCATTGGTGATTATTTCGATATGACCTCCGAGGAATGGGACAACCTCAAGCAGCGCAATAAGGTGCAAGCCGACACCATCAATAACGTGACCACGCCAGCAATACAAAAAATTATCACCGCTTGTATCGACATCGTGCGCCGTTACGACAAACTCTCCGGGGACTATGCGCTGGGACATAAAGAGGCCGATGCAGATTTACTTGCGCAAATAAATCTGCGGAACTCCTTGATGAGGCAATCTTCTGACATCAGCGATAAGAGGCTCGTAGACCAGAATAGCCGTGATGAATTAACTGGGAAAATCAAAGCCTTAGAATTAGCGATTCAGATCTACGGCGTAGGATTTCGGGAGAAATTGGCAAAGCATAATCGTATATTGAGCGACGTAATCGCGGACGATCGAATTGAACTCCGAGCCATAGAAAAGAAGGAACGTGCGCTTCTCGCAAAAACACCCTTTGACGAATCCGCCTTCGACGTGGAAGTCGATAAAGAGGAAGCCCTTGGGAATAAAATTGCGGAAGCGGTACATAAACGCTCGGAGATATTATCCATGTTACGAAAAGACCGAGTGAATGATCTTGTGACTCTGTATAAAAAATTGACCGCTGTAGCAGCTGACTTTGCAAGCAAAGGCCCGAAATTAGCTCAAGAAATTCAAACATCGACCAACGAGATTCGAAGGCTTGATGCAGCGATTGTTGACGCAAATAATAAAATTGAGATGAGCTCGTCCTACGCAAAAATCGTATTGCCGAGCCTTCCTCCAAAATGTGCGCTCCTAGGCATCCATTAACATTTTGGACGATCTATGGGCATTTTTTTGTGAGCCTGGCTGAGAGATTCTCGCGCTGCTAAAATAAACCTAGGACCAAACGGCTGCGGCGCTCGTCAAGATGCTGCTTGCGGCGACATTATCCGTCTAATTCG
>CANJQY010000001.1 GCA_947476525.1 Oligoflexales bacterium | reverse complement strand
TTTGGCTTTGCTGCTAGAAATTACTACCCGAGTTTCTTGGCGGTAAGAAACGTTGCTATGCGAGACGAAGTGCGTCTTGCAGCTCGCGAAGGCAAGAGAGTTAACTCTTCGAGTGGAGAAACTCCGGTCGTTGCAGAGGAATCCGTTACTTTTTAATATCGGAATTATTTTGTACCTGAGACAAAATTTTCTTTGCTCGAACACAAATCTACCAAACAACACAGGTCACATTTTGGAGCGCGTGCCAAGCACGTGTAACGTCCATGCAAAATAAACCAGTGGTGAGCCATCGGCAGCCACGTCGGGTCTATGACAGCTAGAAGTTTCTGCTCGGCTTTTTCGGGAGTCCCTTCACGGTGAAGTCCAAGGCGTGCCCCCACGCGAAACACATGGGTGTCGACCGCAATTGTGGGCTCTCGGTAAATTTCCCCTAGAATGACATTGGCTGTTTTTCGCCCCACCCCAGGCAGGGATTCTAAATCTTCGCGGGAGCGAGGAATTTCACTGTTAAATTTTTGTTTTAGAATGGCGGATAATTTTAGAACATTTCGCGCTTTTGTGGGGGCTAGCCCAATGCGGCGAATTTTATCGAGGAATCCTGCCTCCCCCATCGCAAGCACTGAATCGACATTTAAACCCGCCTTATAGAGCTCGACCATGGCCGCGTTAACGCTCTTATCGGTGGCTTGAGCCGACATCACGACACTGATCAGCAGTTGATAGGGAGTTTCGTAATAGAGCTCGCAGCGAGGCTCTGGATTCAACGCACGAAGGCGCGTGAGAATGGCTTCTACACGCGCTTTTGTGGCTTTAACAGTCAAGGAACTACTCGGAGACTTCGATGACAATGTCGCCACCGGTCACCTTACACTGGCAGGCTAGACGTTCGTTCGGTGCGGCAGCCATGGTTTCTAGGAAGTCTCGTTCGTTGTCGCCCATTTTACTCACGAATTGGGCGCCGTCCACGACGCGAATCATGCAGGCTCCACAAGCACCATCACGGCAGCCAAAAAGAATAGAAGTATCATGCTCTTCGCACATATCGATCAATGGATACCCATCTTTTACTTCGATCGTTTTGTAGTCAGTTTTGATAGTTACCTTTGGCATAGGCACTCCTTATTTTAAAGTCCAAGAGGCATTCTATACCTTGACTGTTTCGATCATGCAACTATGAAATTCACCATAGTAATCACAGTGATAATGGGCTCCTAGGCCAAATGCCGAGGGTGCCCCGAGATCCTTCGCCTGCGGCTCAGGACACGTCCCTGGCAGGAAAGCGCCAGGGACTAATTATCGAGTTTTAGAATGGCCGTAAACGCTGATTGAGGAATCTCGACGTTGCCAATTTGCTTCATGCGTTTTTTACCTTCTTTTTGTTTTTCAAGAAGCTTCCGCTTTCTTGAAATATCGCCACCATAACATTTTGCAGTTACGTCTTTGCGCATGGCAGAGATTGTTTCACGGGAGACAATCTTGGCTCCGATGGAGGCTTGAAGCACAATTTGGAACATTTGGCGCGGTAGAAGTTCTTTAAGTTTTTCGCACAGCTGGCGCCCTCGATTGGCGGCGTAACTGCGGTGAACAATGCAAGATAAAGCGTCAACCGGCTCTTGATTGACCAAAATATCAAGTTTAACCAGGTCACCCTCACGGTAATCTAGAATTTCGTAATCCATGGACGCATACCCACGAGACATTGATTTCAATTTATCATGGAAATCAAAAATCATTTCATTCATTGGAAGTTCGTAGGTTAGTTTCACGCGTTTTGAAGTCGTGTAGTCCATGCCTTTTTGGTGGCCTCGACGATCTTGGAGCAGCTTCAATAGAGATCCAAGAAACTCCTCTGGTGTATGTAACGTCATTGTTACGTAAGGTTCTTCAAATTTCGCAATGCGAGTTGCGTCAGGAAGTTTAGCAGGATTTTCTATTTCCTTATGCTCCCCGTCTACGGTCGTTACTTTATATACGACGGTTGGAGCAGTGAAAATCAGGGCTAAATTATATTCGCGTTCAAGACGCTCTTGAATAATATCCATGTGTAGCAGTCCTAGAAACCCAACACGAAACCCAAAGCCAAGTGCATTCGAACTCTCAACTTCATAAACTAGACTTGAGTCGTTTAAAGTTAATTTTTCGAGGCTGTCTTTAAGCAATGGATATTCACTGGATTCCACCGGGAATACTCCGCCAAAAACCATCTGACGTGCCGGCGTAAAGCCTGCTAATGCCTCAGTTGCAGGATTTTCTTCATCAGTGATGGTGTCACCAACTCGGGTATCGGCCACCGCTTTAATGGAGCCGGAAACAAATCCAACCTCTCCACACGAAAGCTCGTCGACGTCGACGCCCTTTGGAGATAACTTCCCGAGTTTTAAGACCTCAAAGTCCTTGTCTGAAGACATCATCTTCATTCTCTGACCTCGGCGAATGACGCCGTCTTTGACGCGAATTAAGGACACGGCACCAAGGTATTGATCAAACCAACTATCGAATATTAGGGCTCGCAAAGGATTTTGATTATTATCACTTGGCGGTGGAATGCGCTTAACCACCGCTTCAAGAACTTCTTCAATGCCGATACCTGCTTTTGCCGAACACAAAATCGCTTCGGTTGCATCAATGGCGAGCTCGTCTTCAATCTCTTGTGCGACACGGTCCGGATCGGCCGAGGGTAAATCAATTTTATTAATGACAGGAATTAAAGTAAGTTTGCTACGCATGGCTAGCTGCACGTTGGCAACCGTCTGCGCTTCAACTCCTTGACTCGCATCTACGATTACCAGGGCACCTTCACACGCACTAAGACTGCGTGATACTTCATAAGAAAAGTCGACATGGCCCGGCGTGTCGATGAGGTTCAATTGATAAACAATACCGTCCTTAGCTTTGTATCGCATGCAGCAGGTTTGCGCTTTAATCGTAATTCCGCGCTCACGCTCTAAGTCCATGGAATCAAGAACCTGAGATTTCATTTCTCGATTGGAAAGCGTTCCCGTGAACTCAATCAGACGATCCGCCAAAGTAGATTTACCATGGTCAATATGCGCAACTATGCAAAAATTTCTAATATATTTAGGGTCTTGCACTAGTGATTCTCCAAATGATTTCCGACAGGCCCCCATTCTGCTTAAAGGTTTGGCTTACGGCAACCGAAAAGCGCTTGAACACCAAGAGTATTCTGGCATTGAGAGAAAAGTAAGGAGAATCGTGATGAAAATTCTAGCAATCGGAGCCCTCGGATTGACCTGTGCCTGTGCGACTGCTCCTAAAACTGTAGAAAACGTGCGGCCCAAGACACTTGCTCCTGCATTATACACATTGAAGGAGGGGGAAAAGACGCAGTACCTCATGCCGTTACCCAATAAAACCAAAATTTCTGTCAACTGGCAAAACGTCGACGGCAAGCCAAATCCGGTCGAGGGATTTCGCGGCTGGGACCTAGACCACGACGGCCGATTTGATATGCTCGAAGTCTTAGATGAAGCCGGCAACACCAATACGTGGGCCTTCGATTTTGATGGTGATGGAATCATCGATGCTGTGGAGGGTGGTAAACAGGTGCCTTCAAAAGCTCCGAGGCCGTCCGCAAATCCAGCAGCAAAGCATTCTGCGAGCGATGTCCAACCTTTTTCAGACGCGCGCTTTGAGGCAGCGAATTTAGAAGCCGTGCGATCTGCGACCAAATCATCAGAGACATCTGAACCCGCTGAGAGTATTAAAATTGACGCGCCCTCCGTGGCACACTAGCCGTAAGCCGATATTTTCATTCGCCCGCTAAAACGCCGCAAACACTTGTAGACGAAGTGTTGTGGCTGGATTCGCGCGAAATTTGCGGAAATTGGCGCAGCACCACTTTTAAATTGTACAAAAAGGACATTGGTGCGACTCTATATTCGATGTTTTGAATAGTGTCTTTTATTTTCAACTAACCTAGAAGGAATCCATTCATATGAACAAGGTACTGTTAATTGGGGGCATCGTAGGTCTTTTCATTTCCACCGCTGAAATTCAAGCAGCAAAATATGCCATCGATGCTGATCACACCAATGTGAAATTCGAAGTTGCGCATTTGGTGGTAAGTTCCGTTGAAGGTAATTTTAAGACGCTTGGCGGGGATTTGAATTTTGATCCGGCTGCGATTGACAAGTCAGAGCTTGATGCGTGGGTTGACGTGGGATCGATTTATACAGGTAACGAAAAGCGGGACAAACATTTGCGCAGCGATGATTTTTTCTCGGCCATAAAGTTTCCAAAAATCACTTTGAAGTCCAAAAAAATCGAAAAAAAATCAGATAAAAATTTTATTATGACAGGTGCATTTGCGATGCACGGCGTCAGCAAAGATGTACCTTTCGATTGCGACTACAAGGGAAGCGTGTCGGCCTGGGGCAAAGACCGCGTGGCATTCAAATGCAGTGCTAAAATTAACCGAAAAGATTTTGGCATGTCTTTCGGCGCATTAGCCGATGCGGCTGCGGTTGTTGGCGACGAAGTTGAAATCAAGTTAATTGTTGAGGCGATGAAAGATTCTGCTAAAGCAGCAACAAAGTAGCCCGTAAAAAATCCGCAAAAAAGGTCGTCACGACCTCAGCAACGCCTAAAGCAGTAACATGACGGTGAGATGCAAAAAAAATTCGGAAAAATTGTAGTCGTTGCTGGCATCATAGTACTCCTCGTCACGTTTCAGTTGCTCAACCTCACGCAGTATTTGAGCCTCAGCTACCTCAAGATGCGCCAAGGGGATTTTGCGGCTTATTATGAAACCCATGGACTGGCGACCGTAGGGGCGTACTTTCTGCTCTACGTGTTGGTGACCGCTTTTTCGCTGCCTGGCGCGGTTGTGATGACCCTGGCAGGGGGAGCGCTGTTTGGTTTTAGTATAGGCATGGTTACAGTTTCTTTTGCCTCCACAGTCGGGGCAACGTTGGCATTTCTCGTGGCAAGATTTCTGTTGCATGATGTAATTGAAGCCAAATTTAGTGACCGTCTAAAAGTAATAAACGAAGGAATTTTACGTGACGGGGCATTTTACCTTTTTACGTTAAGACTTGTGCCTATCTTCCCATTTTTCATCATTAATCTTCTGATGGGATTGACGTCGATGCGCGTGAGAACGTTTTACTGGGTGAGCCAAATCGGAATGCTTTTAGGCACCGCAATGTTTGTCAACGCAGGCACTCAATTGGCGCAGATAGAATCGGTGTCTGGGATTTTGTCGCCAAGGATACTGGGCTCTTTTGTACTTGTCGGCATACTGCCTTTTGCCGCTAGAAAACTCATCGACTTCGTTAAAGTGTGGCGTCTACATTCTAAATGGCCTCGTCCTAAAATTTTTGACTAGAACATAATCGTTATCGGAGCAGGAGCTGGAGGACTCGTCTCGGCATATATTGCTGCGGCGGTGAAGGCCAAAGTCTTGTGGCTGGTCCACTTCAATACACACATTTTGCAGCACATATTGCATAGTTGGCGGCGGCATTAATGAAGGCGCGTCACCGTGCCCCGAACCTTTGACCGCAAAGAAATTTTTTGTAGGTTTTTTTTAGCGTCATCAGCGTTTGTAAACATTCCCACGCGAACCCGGTAAATGACCAAGGGCCCGCGTCGTGAGGGCGTATAAAACCCGCTGATGCCCTCAGACTTCAGTTTAAGGAGCAGGTTGTCCGCCTCAACTTGAGAAGACACGGCAGAGATTTCGATTGTGTAGCGATTCGAAATGCGGTCGCGAGAGGTCTCATTTTGTGTACTTGCCGTCGAGCCGCCTACGCTAGGATAAAAAACGGCTTTCGGAGTCGAGGGCACCACCTCGGAGGTTTGTGCTTTGGGTGTAGGAGTTTCTTGAGTGACTTCAGCAACTCGATGACGGGTAATGGAACTCCGCGATATCACAGTGCCAAATTTGGATTTTAGGGTGGATACGCTGAATGCGCCGACAACCACAACGCCTAGTAGGACTGCAATGATGCAGATAGTTTTCTTCATGACACCTCTGTATAGTAATTCTTGCCGATATCTTTGATTAGTATAGGCGACCTGTTGCTGTCAGACAAGACTGGAGTTGTGCGAGCCCATGAGTCAAGATTATATTGAAATTAATGGCATTGAAACTAATAATCTTAAAGCGATAGATGTTAAAATTCCATTGTATAAACTGACATCCGTCACCGGCGTGTCGGGGAGTGGCAAAAGTTCACTTGTGTTTGACACGCTTTACGCCGAGGCCTATCGCCGTTATGTCGAGAGCTTGAGTAGTTTTGCTCGACAATATTTGAAGGCGATGCCAAAACCAAAAATCGCCTCTATTCGCAACCTTCCACCCGCCATCGCCGTGCAGCAGTCGCGTTCCGGCGCCACAAATCGTTCCACTGTTGGAACGCTCACGGAAATGCACGACATTTTGCGAATCATTTTCTCACAGTGCGGGACGATTCAATGCTTGACTTGCCGGCAACCTGTTGAAAAGGCGGATCCAGATACGATGGCTCAGCAAATCGCTAAAGAGTTCGCAGGTAAGCGAGTGCTCATGGCTGCCCCAATGGACGCATGGGCTTCGGTTCCAGATAAGGAACTCAAAATCCTACTGCAAGGGCAAGGATTTTCTCGTCTGTGGATCAGCGGCGCTGTGGTGCGGCTAGAAGACGTGAAAAAGTTTGAACGCAATGAGTCATGGGTCGTGGTCGACCGAATTTCTGTCGAGGCGGATGCGGTCAAACGCCTGAGCGAGGCATCGTCGCTTATCTTAAAACTTGGCCGCGGACGAGCAGGCGTTATTGTTGATGATCATGTGATCCATGAATATTCCAAACGACTAGAGTGCTGCGGAACAACATACCGAGAGCCTACCATGGCATTATTTTCATTTAATCACCCCATAGGTGCCTGCGAGACTTGTCAAGGGTTTGGGAGTAGTACGGAATTAAATGAGTTAAAAATTATTTCCGACTTGAGCCTATCTTTGTCTGAGGAAGGGATTACCTGCTGGAATTTCGGTAGCCACAAAACGTGTTATAGCGATGCACAAAAATCGGCTGCGACGAAGAAGTGGGACATTAAGAAAAAGAAATTTAGCGACTACACGGCTCAAGAAAAAGAATGGCTTTGGAACGGCGATGGCAAGAATTATACAGGAATTCGTGGATACTTTGCATGGCTCGACACAAAAAGATACAAGGCCCACTACAGGATGCACGCCGCAAGATTTCGAAAATATGTGACTTGCCCGACCTGCAATGGCTTGCGCCTAAACTCTAGGGCGCAAGCCATAGTTGTTCTTGGTAAGTCAATTATTGACGTTGGACAGCTAAATGTGTCGCATTTAAGTAGCTGGATATCAGAGCTTGAAGTCTCTTCAGTTTCTGCGATTACGGGTCGAGATTCAGGGGGGCAGGGTATCGCCGAGGGTATCGCCGAGGCCCGATCGCGCCTCGGCTATTTGAGTAAAATGGGGCTGTCTTATTTGTCCCTTGACCGAAATGCAAAGTCGTTGAGTGGTGGTGAATTGCAGCGAATAAACATGTCAAGGTGCCTAGGAAGTGTGTTGACGGATACTTTATTTTGCCTTGACGAACCGACGTCCGGTCTCCACGCGCGTGACAGTGAGAATCTCTTGGGTGTGATTCGCGAGCTCCAAGAGCAAGGCAACACCGTAGTGGTCGTCGAGCATGAACGCGCAATCATCGACAGGTCAGATTATTTTATTGAGATCGGGCCAAAGGCTGGGCATGAAGGCGGATTCCTAGTTTTTGAAGGTCAGCCTGTAGGCCGTCCAAAACCTACAAAAATTAGTGCAAAGGGTGAAGGCGTCGAGAAAACGAAGGGCTGGGAATTTTTCACACTGAAGGGAGCACGTCTCCACAATTTAAAAAATGTCAGCATCTCGATTCCTGCAGGAAAAATTACAGCAGTGTGCGGTGTGTCAGGAAGCGGTAAGACTAGTCTAATTCGCCAGAGTTTGTTCCCCTTGATGCTCGCAAAAATGGCGAGCCTTCGAAGCGAGCCGGAAAAGGCTGCAGTATCTGACCTTGCGGGTGCTGTCGGACCAGACCTTCTCATCCAAAAATTCAGTGATGTGTTGATGGTTTCACAAATTGCTCTGGGCCGCAGCACGCGGAGCACTATTGCAACTTATTTGGATATGATGGATCCGATTAGAAAATTATTTTCTTCGCAAGAGCTAGCAAAAAATTTAAAGTTGACGCCCGGCTCGTTTAGCTTCAATAGTGCCGGCGGTCGCTGCGAAACTTGTAGGGGACTGGGCACAGTCATAGAAGATTTGTCTTTTCTAGGCGAAATGGTCATTGTTTGTCCTGCATGCAACGGTGCGAGATTTCAAGACGATGTGTTGTCGGTATTATACAAAGGAAAAAATCTAATTGACGTTCTTGGAATGACGGCTGGAGAGGCGAGAATATTTTTCTTCGACCACAAAGTCATGTCAGCGTGTTTAGATTCAGTGATTAAGGTGGGAATGGGCTACGTCACCCTTGGGCAATCTACGAGTTCTTTTAGTGGCGGCGAGGCCCAAAGGTTACGTTTGGTTCAAATTATGAGCCACGCCAGAACTGGCAAGCCTTCTATTCTTATTTTTGATGAGCCAACGACGGGCTTAAGCGATGCTGATGTCGCCAATTTATTTTCGCAGTTTCAAGAGCTCTCCGCCCTTGGCCACACGGTTATTATTGTCGAACATCATCTCGACGTACTACGCCAAGCCGATTGGTTAGTTGAGATGGGGCCTGAAGCTTCCGAACACGGCGGAGAAATGGTGTATCAAGGTGTCCCATCAGGTATTAAGGATGTCGAGCGAAGTGTGACGCGTCGCTTCTTATAGTGGACTGCGTAGGCTGCTAACATGGGCATGAGAAATTATTTTTTTGGCAATGACGGCTGAATTTTTCCGTCAATAACATTCAATGTAAATGGGACATCAAGTATTTTTAGCTCCTTGGCAATTCCGTCGTCTAGCAGGCATGGCGTAGAGGTGTTGAGGGCGACGAGGGCTTTCTCGGCCTGTTTTTTTTCATCAAAAGTCGCTATAAGCAAATCTTTTTTGGGGTTGGAATGCACGAGATGTTCACGACAAGAGGGGCACCAGCTGGCAAAAAATATGACGGAAGTTATGTGTCCTTCGGAGGCCATTTTGTTCAGACGGCTCATGCCACCAGCCTCACAGTGGGGGCGGTCGAGCGGAGTCACATGATTGGCTCGACACACGCCGCAAAAAAACTGCGAAAAGACGGATAGCGCAGTTGCCAAGGTATAAGAATACCAACAAATCTTTGTTCGGCGTGCGGTCTTAAACGGATTAAGGATCGACTTCAACATTCACCTCGAGATAATCGGGGATTCCATTAACGGTCGCATGTATTTGTAACTCCCAACGTCCGGACATGAGGAAGTAAATTCCACTCACCAAGAATTTCGACGGGTTATCTTTTACGGGAGAAATGGTTGGCACAAGATTTCCAGTGCCATGACCATGGATTTTCATCCAAGGTTTAATTGTAAAATCACTAAGAGTTTTAGGGGCAAAAAACGTTGCGTCGGCAAACGTGATATACGTAATACTTTCACCGTCATCCTTTGCCGTAGGACCTTGTTTCCACTCTAATCGAACTTGCCATTTTCCGTTCTGGGATCCATGAGCGTCAGCAGCGGCAAAAAGAGGAGTTCCCGTGACTGGCAGATCTGGATGGTTTGAGTCATCGGCCACGGCATCTGTGGACGGAGCTTTTCTCTTTCGAGTCTCATGCTTCGGGCCGCACGCGGTGGCCGTCGTTATGGTCAAGAAAAAAGTCCAGTACACAAACTTCGACAGCATTTTTTTTTCCATGGATTATATTTCCAGCGCCAATATTTTTGTATAAATTTTCCAGTGGCCAACAGCAATGGCCAACAGCGATTGTAGCAATATTATGGCGTGCTTTCAACATCCACAGGAAACGCCACGGCGTCTCCGCCTGCCAATTTTATTCGAATTTCCCATTTGCCGTTCATTACAAAATTGATTCCGCTAATGTTTGTGCAGTGAGTGCCTGAAGCGACTAAAGTTGTCGGGGAGCTACCATGTCCATGTTCCGGCATCCATAATTTAGCGGACTGTACGGCTACCGCAGGTCTTGACGCATCTGCAAGGCAGAAAACGGCGGTTGTTGTATCAGAGGTAATGGTATCGGTCTCAAAAGTCATAGTGACGGCTAGGCCTTGCTGGCTGGTTGCGGTGATCGTGCCTGCAAAAACTTGTGCAGCGCTGAAAGAGAAACAGGCTAGAGTGGCCAACTGCAAAATTTTAGATTTAATCATTTAATCCCCCGTTCGTTGTGTTGTACATTAAATTTGTTAAATCGCACATTGATTCAATGATAAGCTAAAGAGTGTAGGCAGGTCTAGGTGGACCGCCCCAAATCTGCCTTTTCACAAAGTATTTCTTTGTTCAACCAATGGAAGGGTGCAATCGTAGAGCATGTTAAATTTCGCAAGGCGACTAATTTGCATTAAAAATGGGCATATTGGGCTGCTGTACACCGTCATTTTTTTTGCATTGTTCTTTTTTTTACAAAACTCAGCTGAAGCTTGCCCCTGTGGGTGCGGTGCAACGGGGCCGCAGGTGCTTTATCCCGGAGAGGAGTGGAAGTTCTTTGGGGCGACGACTCGAATGTCAAATTTCGAAACCATACGCGATGATGGTACGGCCGGAAGTGAATCCGGGCCGGATTACAGGGACACGTTGACTCTTGCGGTTGCCAGGGCTATCACACCAGGTCTTTCCTCGACTTTGACTGTGCTAAGTCACCAAAACATGCGAGACGGCGAGGACACTCGCAGGTCCTTGGGGGACCCATCACTCAGTATTCGGTATACAGTTGCCCCGCAAAATATGGCGAGCCCGTGGGCCCCTCAAATTCAAATATTCATGACCTACAAACACCCCGTGGCAAGGTCTATTTATGAAACACGGGTGCCGTATCAGATGGACGTGTTTGGTAACGGTACGGCGGAGCTTGTTCCGGGTGCCGATGCTTGGTTTGGAATGGAGGAGTGGCGAATTGGCGTGGCGGAGCAGTTTTCCGTAGGAAAAGAGCGGATTTTGGATGGAAATATAAAGCTCTCCCCTGGATTAAGTAACCGGCTCTCAATATTAGGTGGCTATACTTGGCTGGGACAAGGAGCACTCCTTTTGGCGGCAGATCATGAGGTTCAGGCGCCAAGTTTTGTTGACGGAGTTAAAACCAACCAGAGAGCCACAAATTCCTTATCACTCAGTGGGAGTTATGCGCTTGCCTTTAGGAAAACCGCCGGAGCCTCTGTAAAACGAACCGCCGTAGGCTCGAACAATCGAAATACGACCGCAAGTCTAAGCGCGACGATTTCCTATCTCGAGGCGATGTAAGGCTTGTCGTTCCTAAAAACTCCATCTGGGACAAATTCGCGACGGTGGGATCCCTGAAGTTGGCGGCGCGCGGGACTTTTAACAGCAAAAAATTGAACTAGTCGGTCAGTTAGCTTAAAAGTTGGGGATCTAACTCAGACACCAATTATCCGACGCTCCCAGCATGGATGGTGCGTCTTTGAGTTGCCTTTGATCTGCTTTTCGCGCACAAGTGCCTCTGAGAGCAAGATTTCCCGATGCAGGGCCTAAACGAACAAGGCTTGGCGGGAATGGTGTTCATAGGGCCATCTCAAAATAGTTGCAATTGTACATACAATAGAGCGCACACGGTTTTATGAAATTTTAGTGGGATGAAAATAAAAACAAGACAAACCACCGAAATCACAAGATTTGGTTTGAAGAAGCTCAGACCGTCTGGGCAGATGTTCACTCTTCAGAATTTTTTGATCCAGAGCATAGTGATACGGAGGATCGTTTGATTCGAGTTGGTCATACGACACGGAATCGCTTGGTCTTGGTTGTCTTTTGTGAACGCTTGACTGGGACCACAATTCGATTTATTTCTGCCCGTAAAGCAACCCCAACTGAAAGGAATAAATATGAAAAAGGAATAGATTCCTAACAAACATAAGACGTATTTTATTATACAAGTGAATATGGACACTTACACCCACTAGTAGGTGCTCTTACCAAGTCGAGATGGACTAACCTATAAAATGGGTTAAAGATTTCCGCCCAATAGCCGAAGTACTGTATGCGACGAAATATGGGTATTTAAAGTATAAGAGAACTATGGCCGCTGACGGAGGAAGAGTGAGACTACCCAAAATCATTTACTTCGCAGCATTATGTGCACTTAACTGCCGTGGGAAAATTGAAGTCAAAGTCGTTTCTGGTGCCGCCACATCAAAGTCGACTGAGACGACGGACTCGGGAGTTTCTTCCGCTACAAAATCAACAGCACTAGAAACGACCACCGGATCTGTGTCTATCCCTTCGAACGCTTTTGCACCGGATGCCGACGTCTCACTAAGCGAAATTTCGGCCGCAGATTTTCTTACGGAAGCGGGTCTCAGTGCTTCGTCCTCAGTCTTGAATAGACCTATGCAATTTAAATCTTTCTTGGCCGGGACTTCAACCTTAACGGAGCCACTGTCGCCGCTAGGGGTCGTCTTAAACGTTTCATCAAATACAAGCCTCGATCCCGATGCTGCGGCAATTGTATTGGTCACAGCCACAAACGGGGCTACTACGGTATTTTATGTGGGGCACAGCAACCTTTCAATCGCAACCCATGCGGTCACCGGGCAGCTTTATGTTTCAATTGGGAATGTTCAGTCAGGAAATTTTTCCGTCATTTTGGCATCAGGATTAACCGAGGCCTATTTGGCTTCAAATTTTAGACCATTGAACACTGGCGGAAATGTTGCCGCAGAAAAAGGCCTGCCACTCAATGCTGCGGCCAGTCTTGGTTTTGTAGACACAAATACAACCGGCGGCTACATCAGCGGCAGTGTATCTATTTCGAAAGCTAGTGATGAATCTAATTTTGTATCGTATGCATTGTACTGGGGTTCAAGCGCAACCGTGAAAGGAAGTTCTACGGCCATTTCGGTAATCGCAAAAACTGGCAGTAACCTTTCCTACACTTTTCCATCGAACACGATTCTTCCAAGCACCCCCGCCGCCACCCATCTTCTGATATATACCGTAAATGCAAATGGCGAAATGTCCACGGGCACCGCCGTACTCATTGCCGATGCTGGCGTACCTGTCAATGGGGCTGTAAGCATGAGCTTTACCGATACAGACAGTGATGGGGGGCAAATTGCAGGTACTGTGAACATCACAAAATCTAGCAATGAATCTGATATCACCCACTACGTCCTATACTGGGGGAGTAGTTCCTCTGCGAAGCAAAGCGCAACCACCATCTCAACGGTTGCCGCTACTGGCTCGAACATTTCAGCAACCATATCGGCAAATACAAACATTCCAACTGGTCCAGCAGCCACTCACTTATTAGTTTACACAAAAAATGCCGACGGCGAGATGGCTACTGGAATCTCACTTCTAATCGTCGACCTCGGAGTTCCATTGAATGCTGCTGCTAGCGTCACATTTACCGATACCGATGTGGACGGAGGGCAAATTGCGGGCATAGTTAACATAACGAAAGCAGCTTCAGAGGCTGACGTAACCCATTACGTACTATACTGGGGGTCAAACTCAACAACCAAACAGAATTCGACTCCTATTGCTAATATTATCGTCACAGGGGGGGACGTTTCCCAGTCTATTTCTGCGAATACCACTATTCCCACAAGTCCGACTGCAACCCATTTACTGGTCTATACTAAGAACGCTGGAGGAGAAATGACTACGGGCGTTTTTGTGGCCATTACAGATGTAGGAGTCCCGGTAAACGCAGCAACCAGCATGTCATTTACCGATACGGATACAGATGGAGGACAGGTTGGTGGCACTGTAAATATTACAAAAGCAGCCTCCGAGACGGATGTCACGCACTACGTATTGTACTGGGGCTCTAGCACTACTGCGAAACAAAGTGGGACGCCGATTGCCAATATCGCTATCACGGGGTCAAACGTAACCCAGTCCATTTCCGCCAACACGAGCATTCCTACAGGGCCCGCAGCAACCCATTTACTTGTTTATACCAAAAACGCCGACGGTGAAATGGCCACCGGAATCAACGTTGCGATTGTCGATGTTGGTGTGCCTGTCAATGCCTCAGCGGGCATCACGTTTACTGATACAGATACCACTACTTGGGAAATTGGCGGCACAGTAAACATCACAAAAGCAGCCTCCGAGACGGATGTCACGCACTACGTATTATACTGGGGCTCTAGCACCACTGCGAAACAAACTGGGACGCCGATTGCCAATATCGCTATCACCGGGTCAAACGTAACCCATTCCTTTTCTGCTGACACAGCCATTCCCACCGGACCGACAGCCACGCACCTTCTTGTGCGTACGAAAAATGCTGATGGCGAGATGGCCACTGGGGTAAGCGTCGCCATCACAGATACGGGCCCATCTTGCCCCGCAGGAACGACCGCAGTAGGTGGTTATTGTTGGGCGAAGACAAGTGTGCTGCAAAGTTGTGCCGGTAAATGTGCGATCCTAGGATTGTCGTCGAATGCGGCCACAATCAGTTACGCCGGATCCACTGGATCTGACGCTAACTGTAAGTTGGTGATAGACACCCTAGATAGTATAAACGTTACTCTGACGACCGGAACAGGAGAGTGCGCCACGGCTGGATTGGGCTGTAGCTACGATGGGCTTAGCACCACCTATAACAGATGCTCTGCCTTTGTGACGACTGACGCAGCGTCTTTTGCAACGAACAGGCGGTACTGTGCGTGCAACTAGCGTTTTAGAAAAACTGTACCGCAGATGCAAACCAAAACATTCGGGAAATTGGTCGGCCAAAGATGGCCTCACTATTTCCCCCTCCCTTCCTGTTGTCAATGAGAGTTGAATAATGGGCGCACTTTATTTAGGCTAGATGGGGAGCCCCTTCTATTTGTCCTAGTTCTATGGGAATGGCCAGTTCTGGAAAAAGATTTGAGTTTCGACTACATGCAACTGAATTCTTTAGCCAATGATCTAGTTTTTGTTTAAGTAAGCCGTCAAGGCATCTATGTCAGCTGCCAGGTGCGGTAGCGCCGGCATGGCGTGGCTTTGGCGCTTTGGAGTGTATCCGGCAGGATATTCGGCGCGGAGGATTCGAGCCGTGAGCAGCTCGGATGTCGAGCCAAATATTTCGGGCCCAAGGCTACCAGGAAGTTTAGGGTCTCTATTATGGCAGGAGATGCAATTATTGGAGTAAACAAGTTTACCCCTGGCCAATAATTTTGATTCTGGATTGTCACTGATCTCAGCAGAGGAAGAGCTGCTGGAAGAATTGCGGGGAGGGGCGGAGGTATCAGATCCACAACGGCACCCCGCGGTGAGAGAACTCACCACGAGGATTGCAATGGTCAAATTAAAAAACGTATTCACTGTTGCGTCCATTTCAGAGAGGTGGATTATCAGAGAGATGGATTATCAGACAGATGGATTAAGCGAGCATCCATATAATTGCAAAGAGGACCACGGTTAGTGCTACCCCGAAATGAATGACACCTTTAACGGTTGCCATCGGGCCTATTTTTCCTTTGATCGCGTTGACTTCAAGTAGACCTATGATTCCTGTGGCTGCGAAGAGGGCAGATGTGTAGTCGCCGCTGGTTGCTGCAGGAAGTGCAAGGTGCGACCCGGCGCCCATGAAAAACAGCATTGGCAACGAGAATAAAACGTTGGTACGAGACGCCAACAATGCAGCCGCACCGCGTGCCGCCGCGTTTGGAAGCGCAGGCTTGCCTTGCGAAACATTGGTTGTGGATTCAATAACAACCTGCTGCGCTGGCCAAATGACAAGCCAAACATTTAGGAACATCAACGTGCCGAGTAGGGCGCCAATAGAAATACATAGGCCAAATGACGTCTTGAGTGCATCAGGTCCGACACTACTTCCCCAAATGGAAAGCATGATGAAACCGGTGATAAACGTAAACATGGCGCCCCATCGGAACCACCAAAGGGCCCGAGGCAAAAGCTTTTGAATGGCGTTCGACTTTGTCGTCGCGTCAGTCTCAGCGAAAAATGGAGCCTGAGTAAAGTTGAAATAATAAAGATGACCGATCCATATAATTCCAAAAAAGTAATGCATCCAGCGCATAAAAAAATAAAAATTGCCGTTAAATTCCATGTTGTATCTCCTTCGAAGTGTGATTCCGTGCCAAAAAGCTAAACAAAAATCCAACTCGATGTTAGCGGAAAAACGAATAAATGCTGACTATTATTTTCAACGTTGGTACGAATGTGTATTAATTGATCCCCCCGGCCACCCTGATTTGAAGTTTTATGATTTTGTCGTTTCGCCTAACGATGAACACAAGGCGATCTGCGGCTGGCAGGTCATGCTTCATTTTGGAAGGTTTCTTGGCGATGTCGGCCACCGCTATTCCGTTGATTTGTTCGATAATGTCGCCGTCTTTAAAGCCGGCCTTATCGTAGATTGAGCCCGTTCTTATCTTGGCTAATATGACGCCTTTGGTTTCGCCTTCGTGGCGATAGCGGTGCAAATCTGCATCCTGTAGAAGATCTAGGAAATCTATGGTGATCATTCGGTCACGCATCGCTTTTGTAATTTCCATGTCGTGATCTGGACGTTCCTCGTCAGACTTGGTCTCGGCTACCGGTGCTGTGGGAGTGATGGACGTCGTCACGGGTGGTTCTGCGTGGGAGGGCTCAAGGACAATTTGCTCAGCTTTGTTTGCAGCCGTTTTTTGAACGATGGTCGCCCATTTATCAGCGCCAACGAGCGCAAGAACGAGGCCTACAAAGAATCCAAGAAAAAAAGTGAGCATTGGACTCATGTTCGAGGTTGAAGGGGCGCTGTCCTGAGACGTGACTTTGGGACTTTTGCTCATTTTATTCTCCAATTTTATTCAGCCATAACTTTGACATGGTAAACGATTTCAGCCACTTCCAAAATTTTACAAGTTAGCCGCAACGAACGCAACTTAATTCACCCAAATTTTAGGGTGTAGTCGCAACACACATTATACACTTTCCCCAACTATTCTTGCTTGTCTCCGAAAGCAATCACGCCCTGCGTCTAACCAACACGCCATTTTTACAAGCTGGGCATCCCAAAATCTACGCTAAAACAGTGGAAAATTTGCGGGCCGTTAAACTATTTTTCAATTCCAGAATTGGATTTCAGCGACACAAAACTTCTACAAGAGAATGTCCTCTTAAAGTCTCAGCTTAGTGAACTTGGGGCCGAATACCTGTTGGTCAAAAAAACACTCGCTATTTTTGGATTTCCAGTCCAATTCCGAAGACTCCCGAACTCAACCTCAAGAGCTGAGATTCTATCTGCCATTTGAGATGAAACGAAGAAGATGATTCTATGTCAATGGTATTGACCGGTAACAGACTCTATGAACGTCTTGAAACTCGTCAATGACTAATAAGCCACAATGCTCCTTGTGATAGTTGCCGATCTCTTTGATAATAGCAGAAAAAGGAATAGGAGCGTGATTCGGTTCCACGCCGAGTGAAAATTCTGGCTGTCCTGTGAGAGAATCGATACCCATTGTTGGGCGCAGATTGCGAATTGATTGCCCGAGTTTTTTAAGAAAAGTTGTCGTCGGATTTAGTTGCGATATGCTGCGTTCAAATGCAGACTGGAATCGTGCACTGATTTGATCAAGTGTCTTTACACCCATAAGATCGACAAATACCACCAAGGCTTTTGGATTCTTCTTTTGAAATTGTGAAATGATACGGGATTTAACGCAGGTGCGTAACAGGACATTTGGGAATTTAGTCGGCCAATGATGGCCGCACTGTTTACCCTCAAGTTTTCGCCAAGGGTAGTACCTAGAAGTAGAGAGCCCAATTTCTTTAAGACAAAGTCCCAGCGGAATTTCGGTTGAGGAGTTGTCGACAACCTTGATGAGTTTTTGCTTGGCCTCGCCCTCAGGGAGGCGACTCCAGTCGATCGATAATGTCAATCCTCAGTGGGGGCGTTCCCACTGGCTATCGGCATACTGGAGAGCGAGCTTCAACAGCTATCGATATTAGACGGTTGCATAGTGCGGCCAATGGTGGCCGACCAATTTCCCGAAAGTCTTGTTACGCATCTGGGCTGCTTAATAGTGCGGTACTACAGTGTCCCAACCGCGAATTCTTTGGGCATTTAAAGAATATTACCTTCAAATAATGCTTGCAAAAACTGGGCAACTGGCCAGACAGTAATGTCATCCAATTTCATAAGATCCCTACCTGTATAGACAATGTGTGAAGATACGTCTTGTTTGTGCGCAACAGCTTTAAAATCCTTTAAACCCTTGAGCCAGTCGGGACGAAACTTTGATCCATATTTGACGTCAATATTAACAAAACTTCCCTTTTTTGCCATGACGGGCTTTTTTGTCATAACCACAAAATCAATGTCATAACTCCCGCTAATTGAATAGTGATAAAGAGGGAAATACTTAAAGTTGTAGCTTAAGAATGCACGGATCTGCGCCAAGATGAATGTTTCAAACATAAATCCCAGATATTCTGATTCCAGGCCTTGGTTAAGAAGCCCTGCACAGGCCCGAACCACCCCTGTATCAAAAAGATAGAATTTTGGATGGGTAACTTCCTTGGATTTATATCCGGGACAATAAGCCTCCAAATACCCACCCATCAATGTATCCTCAAGAATACTGAAATAGTGATCGATAGTTGGTCTCTTCACACCGCTTTCCCGAGCAATATTTTCCTTATTTAACAGTTGTCCATTGATTGTGCCCACTGCATCAATAAATCGCCGAAAGGGATCCAGTTTGCGAATAATGGCTTCTTCGAGTAATTCTTGTCGAATGTATGTGGATAAATAACTAGATAGCATGCCTACAGATTTCTTGTATGACGACGCTAAGCCGGGTAAACAGCCAAAATTGAGACAATCAGACAAGTCAAAACCATCACCAAATTCTGGATAAACCAGCGGAAAAAACTTTATATCTAATAATCTACCTGCCAATAAATTTGCTTGAGACTTTTTAAGTTTTCGAGCGCTTGATCCTGTGATCGCAAAGCGCAATTTTTTTTTCTGATAAAGCCAATGAACCTCATCTAGCAGCCCCGGAATCTTCTGAATTTCATCAATGACAATCCAGTCACCTTGTTTCAGTGGGGAAGCAAGTTGGCGCAAAATGGCGGGCTTGGATGAAAGCTCCAAGTAACGGTCGCTTTCTAACAAATCAATAGTAAGTGACGAGGGTACATTGGCTTCAATCCATGTCGATTTACCCGTACCACGCGGTCCCATCAAAAGAAACGAGTCCTCAGGCATCTGGAGATATCTTTTGAATTCAGTCATACGTCGATCCTCCACTTTCATAATGCTATTGTAATTTTCGCTGCCAATTTTATAATAGCATTATCGAAATGGAAGTCAAGGTGGGTGCCGGTCCAGGTGTAGTGCCGCAATAACCAATGTTTATGATTTCATTGACGATTTTATTTCACTCTGGTATGAGTCGCTTTACGGATGAGCATGTCAAAAAACTTCGTTTGTTGCTGAAATTCGCTATGCGCGTTCTAGGTCAAACTTTTGCTTGTATACTGTATTGTCGATCAATCGTCGATCTTCAAACAAGGCAACTTGTCGGCATCAATGCGATATTAAATCCGGATAGACACTGGATCAAACAGGCGTTACGTGGCAATTAAAAAAGCCGAGATATTAGCAACATAATAAAGCGGTAATACACGTCACCGTTTAACTTTCCAAGCATTGGATTTAATTCATGATCTCACCACAAGAAAACGTATCGCTAAGCACCTACACAACGATTCGTACGGGTGGTCCCGCACGCTGGTTTGTAACGTGTAAGACAGAGTCTGCTATTGTTGATGCCTTGGCCTTCGCGGCAACCAATCAATTGAAAGTTTTAGTTCTTGGTGCTGGTAGTAACTTGTTAGTTTCCGATAACGGATTCCTAGGATTAGTGATACAGGTGGCCTTAGACCATTTGCATTTTGGCGATTCTGGTTTGGTGGTGGCAGGAGCGGGAGTCGACTGGGACAAATTTGTTGAAGAGACGTGTGTGCGCGGTCTTTCCGGCCTAGAGTCGATGTCTGGAATTCCCGGAAAAGTTGGCGCGACTCCGGTCCAAAACGTAGGTGCTTACGGGCAAGAGGTTTGCGAAACAATAGTCGAAGTAAGAGCGGTGAACATCGCGTCATTTTCGGCGAGGATATTTTCGGCAGCCGAATGCGCCTTTGCCTATCGTCAGAGTCGGTTTAAATCTTCTGAAAAAGGCCACTGGATTATCACTGAAGTCACATTTAAACTTAGCGGATCATCCACGCCTAACCCTCAATATGACGAATTACAAAAATCACTCGCGGCAGATCCTCGTTGGCTCGGCGGGGGCCGTGTGCAAAAAATCATGGCAGTGCGTGAGCACGTAATAAAAATTCGCTCCTCTAAGGGTATGGTGCTAGATATTTCTGATCCTGACACCAATAGTCTAGGGAGTTTTTTTCTAAATCCAATTGTATCGACGGACGAAAAAGCGCGTATTTTTTCTTTAGCGGCTAAAAAAGCGTTGCTGCCGCAACCCACGGCCCATAGTGTTGGGGACAACCTGTGGAAACTTTCTGCTGCGTGGCTCATCGAAAATTCAGGCGTAAAAAAAGGGGACCAAATCCATGGTGCGCGAGTCTCAACAAAGCATGTTTTAGCGCTCACAAATCCCTCTACGGCGAGCACTGCGGATGTTTTAGCGTTGGCAGCTCATATTCAAAAGCAGGTTCGAGAAATGTTTGGAGTCGAGCTTGTGCAGGAGCCAGTTTACATTGATTGATGCTGGCTTTGAGCGCTAGGGTCAACAATTGCTTTAATTGCCGCAAGTGGTATCTAAAACCACGTTTGGCTGGTATCAATTGTGTACCGGTTTAATCATGAGCGAGGCTGCTTGCCGCAAAAAAGCTCTAGACCGACGCAAATCAAAGCCGCACAAGGGCTGTATGTCGATGAAACAACGGAATATTTTTAAATTGTTCAATCATGCATCAGAAATCTTCGGAACTTGGCACGTCAATTGCTTAATAGAGAATGACGCAACGCACGAGAATTTCCCTTCAGCGTCCCATTCGAATCTCCTCCCCCAAATCTTCCAAATTCACATCACAAAAACCAGACCCAAGGTTCTCACCCTAAGGGATTCGTGCGTTCAAGATCTGGCACGCTCGGAAATGTAGGCGCTTGTCAGCATGAAAATTACAAAACTATTTAGCAAGTGCCAGAAGACATGAGTCCCTGTGGGCCAAGCTTCACAATATTTTAAGTCAACTGTGCGCATAAATAGAGATATAGAAAAGGCCACGGCTGCAAACGAAATACGCCATTGATTGAGCGGCTGCCTGCGACCTGCGTAAAAGCATGAAATTCCAAATAGCGCGACCCAAACCCCGAAGTAGGCTTCGCCGCCGTTGGCCATTTGATGGTCAGAAATCACGGCGATGAGCGCAGATAGCGCTCCAAAACTACATAACAGCACAATGGTCTTGGGAAGCGACGCACCAGCAGTGTAGCGCAGAAAAAGAAAAAGGTAGGAGACTACAAATATCGATATCGGAATGATATCGGCCCACATAGACCAAACATTCGCAAAGCTATGAAAAAGGGCGCTCCCAAGGCCGATTACAATCATCAAGATCCCTAGAAACGACGAACCGACGGGCTTTTGTTTGTAGTGGCTTGACTTTAAAATCCTTAAAATTATCAACCCACTTATAATAAAGCCGAAATTTGATAACAAATTTAGAGGTTCGTTCCAAAACCCAACGCCTGTTCGCTCACAATATTGGTCTAGTGGGGTAAATAAATCCAAAGTCTGGGACTCCTTATCTCAAGATCATCGTGTGATGAGCGTTGTGCCGATTGGCATTGTGTTTATCATTGTGTTTATCATTGTTTTATTAGTATATGTGAGTTTCACGGAGGGTGCCAGTATGAGCCATATAAATTCCAAATCACTGCCAGTTACAGTCGCCGCACTTTTGAATAAGAAGGTTGCAGGTGAAGCCATTAGCATGGTGACGTGCTACGACTCTGCTTTTGGAAGGATCGTTGAAGTATCCACCATCGACATGGTGCTAGTCGGAGATAGTCTTGGTAATGTTCTTTTGGGCTATGAGTCTACAATTCCCGTGACACTTGACGATATGATTCACCACACGGCCGCGGTCACAAGAGTGGTTAAACGGCCGTTTGTGGCAGCCGATATGCCATTTATGACTTACGCCACACGTGACGACGCCCTAAGAAATGCCGCTAAACTGATGCAACTAGGCGGTGCTCACGGTGTGAAATTGGAGGGTGGCGAGTCCATTTGTACTCAGGTGTCAGCGTTGGTTGCGGCGGGAATACCGGTGATTGGCCATCTAGGATTGACGCCACAAAGTGTTCACGCATTGAGCGGCTACAAGGTCCAGGCGAAGGAAAAAGAAGAGCAAAAAAGGCTGCTTTCTGACGCAAAAGCACTGCAAGATGCCGGAGCTTTCTGCGTAGTTTTAGAGATGATTCCTGCATCTGTGGCCAGGGCTGTTTCAAAGTCTTTAATGGTTCCTACCATTGGCATTGGAGCCGGCGTAGGGTGCGACGGTCAAGTTCTTGTAATGCATGACCTCCTTGGCTTTGATGGTTCATTTAATCCAAAATTCCTGAAAAAATATGCGAACTTGAATAAAATTATAGGGGATTCCCTGTCGAGTTTCGATCAGGACGTTAAACTTAGAAAATTTCCAACCGCCGAGCATAGCTTTGGTGGCTAAAATGAGTTAGGATCTGAGCCGATCTTTGTGCAGTTGTTGATCGCAAGGGACGCATTAGCGTCCTATTAGTTTCCCATTAGTTTCCAATTAGAGTCATAAATAATATACGGATAGAGGTCTTCAAATCGTGGCAAAACGAGATTATTACGAAATTTTGGGCGTCGCAAAAGAGTCAGGAGCCTCAGACGTGAAGGCTGCTTACCGCAAGCTTGCGATGAAATATCACCCAGATCGCAATCCGGACGATAAATCTGCGGAAGACAAATTTAAAGAGGCTAGTGAAGCTTACGAAGTTCTATCAGATTCAGATAAGCGCGCTAAATACGACCGTTTTGGCCACCAAGGCGTCGGTAATCAAGGGTTTCAGGACGTTAACGACATATTCTCCAGTTTCGGTTCTATTTTCGAAGATTTTTTTGGCATGGGCGGAGGCGGACAACAAAGGGGCGGGGCCAAACGTGGTTCGGACCTTCGATACGACATGGCCATAGAATTTGAGGAGGCTGTGTTCGGTGTCGAGCGGGAAGTTGAAATTGAACGCCCGGTTCGCTGCGACGCTTGCAGTGGCACTGGGGCCAAGGCAGGAAGCAGCAGAAACACGTGTCGTACATGTGCAGGGCATGGTCAAGTGAACCGTACCCAAGGCTTTTTCGCTGTGCGAATGGTGTGCCCTACCTGTGCCGGTCAGGGCTCTACCATCGAGAAACCTTGCGACGGTTGCCGCGGGCAAGGTCGGATGAACAAAAAGAAAAAATTGGCAGTGAAAGTACCTGCTGGCGTCGACACTGGGGTTAGGCTTAGGCTTTCGGGTGAAGGCGAGCCTGGACCCGCAGGCGGACCGAGCGGTGACTTGTACGTCGTTTTACATGTGAAGGAAAGTGAACGCTTTGTGCGAGATGGCTTGGATCTTATTGTGGAGCAGCAGATCGGGATTGCGCAGGCGTCCTTGGGCTGCAAGCTCACAGTAAAAACATTGGACGGCGAAATTGAAGTCGATGTTCCCTCGGGCACTCAGTCAGGAGAGCGACTTACTCTGGCTGGGTCTGGTGTGCCCCATTTAAAGGGCGTTGGGCGTGGGGACATGCATGTTGAAATGCGGGTCGTCGTGCCGAAAAAGTTAACCAAAGAGCAGCGAGAAATTCTGCTCAAGTACGCAGAGATTTCCAAGGAAGAAACACTGTCATCACCTGGCGGATTTTTTCACAGGATTTTTAGTCACGACTGAAGGACTCGCCGATAAAGTTTTTGTACTTTTTGGCGGAGGGGCTACGGCAAGTAATTTTCCATGTAATTTTATAATGGAATCGAGATCAATTGCGTCGAGATTTCGTGAGTTATAATGAAATTGGTCGACAATGGCTTCCTCGGCTAAAGAGTCAGACTTAATGCGAGGCGGCACCTTGAAATTTTCGATATTTCTGACCTGGTCATTAGAAATGAACATCCTGGCAAAGCCTTTTGCAAAGCGAAACTCTAGGGACAACAGATTGTAAAAATTGTGATCTACCTCACATTTTTTACAGTATTTCCATTTGAAGCGGTCGACCCCAAGGGCCGTATTTGCCACGGAGCATGCAGCACAATATTTCAGTACGCGAAAATTTCTCGTGGCCAGATACTTAAATTCTATTTGCTGGCGAAGGCTTCGGTCATTTGCAATCCTCAAGAAGAGCTCGTTTTTGAGGTCGAATAATTTTCGCTTTAAGACCGTGTCATTTGATTTTTTAGCGTGGCTAGTCAGCATCAACCCTGTCATTATTTTGTAAACAAGTCCGCGTTGATCTTTCGGCATATTTGCAAGGGCTTCAAATAGTGAGGCATAGCGTTTAAAAAAACCACTTAGCGCCTTCTCGGAATTTTTAACAAGGATTAAATCTCCCGCAAACTGCAGTTTGATAGAGCCAGTGGCAAGGCGTTTTGGCTTTTTAGGAGCAGTTGTGGCCACAGCATTGCCAACACCAGAACCAACACCAACTTCAGTGGATTTGTTAGTGCCGGACGGAGCAGCGGTAGGCTCCGCAACTTCCGTAGAGGCGTCTTTAGACGTTGGTTTTTTCTTTTTATACTTAGTCACGACACCTACCCGTCCCGTCAAGGTTTGCACAGCTAATTATTACAAATATTCGAGAATTATTCAGCAATAATTTATTTTGAAACAGTATCTATTTTGCCGTCCTCAGTCGCAACTATGAACAAGTTCGCTTAGCGCCCAGTAAAACCTCTGATGATATTCGTTTTGCTGGCAACCCAAGCAGGGTAAATTCCAGCTAAGACGCAAATCAAGCAGCCGGAAACGGCGACAGTGCCGTAAACCGATGGGTAATATGTAAGCGGTAATTTTGAAAGTAGGTAAAGATCCGGTAGGGCAACGAGCTCATACTTTTCGAGGATTTTACTGATAATAAAAGCAAAGGCGGCTCCCAAGCTTCCACCGAGGATGCCAATAAAGAGCCCTTGAAATAGAAAAACTTTCTGAATATCCCAATTTGTTCCGCCAAGGGCCTTGATAATCGAAATCGACTTTTGTTTCTGAGTCACGGAAACAAATAGAGTTGTCAAAATGTTGAAGCTGGCGACAAAGCCTACAAGGCCCACGATCAAACCAATAACGGCCCGTTCCATCTCCATAACTTCAAACATTTGTCTGTTAAACGACTGCCACTCTTTAATCGTCAGGGCATATTTAGTTTTCATTTTATCAGCTATTTTCTGTGAATCATCCGGTCTTTTTAGTCCTATCTCTAAGCCGTGCACGCGATTTTTCATGCCGAAAAAATCCTGCGCGTCATTGATCGCCAGAATTCCAAGTTTATCGTCGTAGTGCCGATTTCCTGAATCGTAAACTCCAACCACTCTAAATTCGCGCATTTCGCCCAGATCTTTTGAATCTGGCGTGACCAACTTAATCGTCTCGCCAACCTTGCTTTGAAGAATTGATAGCAGGCCCGCACCAATAATAATGGGCTTCGGATTCGGATACGGATACTGCTCTGGATGTTCAAAGCTTTTGGTTAACTCGTCAAGGGACCCTTTAGGAGAAACCCAGGGAGTCAAGTCTTGAGCCTTTTTTTTCAAAATTGGATGAATTCCTTTAATTAAAATATTATGCATTAAGCCATCTTTTGTCGCCATGGTCTCAGAGTGAATAAAGGGACTAATACCAGTAAGTTCAGTGCCAAAATCTTCCGCAATCATTTTTGACCATTGTTCTCCCGAGTCAATTCCCGCGGGGAATTTGAAGGCAAGAATATGGGCGTTAGCAGCCAAAAAACGCTCTTTGAGTTCGCTTTCAAACCCGTCAATAACAGACAAAACAACAATCATCGCCGCAATGCCGATGCTTATCCCTGAAACGGAAAGCACGGTCATCCAAGTTAAAAACCTGCTAGACCGTGTTGCTAAAAGATAGCGAAAGGCAATAAGAAAGGGGGCAGACATCGAGGTCCTTTGGTGTAAGCCAGGGGGGAGAACAATAAAATGCAAAGTCGAAGCAATACTATAGGGAACTTGCTAGAATTTGAAGCGATTTTAGGGTTACACTCTGATTCTAGAAAAAATGCACCAATAATTGGGAATTGGGGAAAAATTATGACTATTTCGATGGATTTTTTGGATGTCTTAGGAATTCACGGCGATGTTGACGGCGTTCACACAGGCACTAAAATTGGGGGTTCTCGCAAAAATGGTGCATTTGAGAGCACAAGTCCAGTCGATGGAAAAGTAATTGGACGAGTTTTTAAGGCCTCTAAATCTGATTACAACGGGGTTGTGACAGCATCACAGGCAGCGTTCGTGGAGTGGCGAAAAATTCCAGCGCCTCAACGTGGAGAAGTCGTCAGGCAAATTGGGAACAAACTTCGCGAATTTAAACAGCCACTCGGCAAACTTGTCAGCTATGAAATGGGAAAATCTCTCCAAGAGGGTCTTGGAGAAGTTCAAGAAATGATCGACATCGCAGATTTCGCAGTCGGGCTTTCTCGACAAATGTATGGTTTGACAATGCACTCAGAACGCCCGGGGCATCGCATGTACGAACAATGGCACCCGATCGGAATCGTGGGCATCATATCGGCGTTTAATTTTCCTGTCGCCGTCTGGGCTTGGAATAGTTTGATTGCAATGGTCTGTGGTGATGTTTCAATTTGGAAGCCAAGTGAAAAAACACCATTGTCGGCCATTGCGTGCTTTCACATTATTAAAGACGTGCTCGTCGCAAACAATGTGCCGGAAGGCACTCTAGCGATGATCGTAGGTGATGTTTCGGAAGTTGGAGAGCCCATGCTTGCCGATGAACGCGTCCCACTCATTTCTGCCACAGGTTCTTGCAGGCTTGGAAAACGAGTTGCAGAAGTGGTTGGCAAACGACTAGGCCGTTCCCTGCTTGAGCTAGGCGGCAACAACGCGATAATTCTTACCGAGAATGCCAACCTCCAAATCGCAGCCCCTGGAATCGTGTTCGGTGCCGTCGGAACCTGTGGGCAACGTTGCACGACCACTCGCCGTCTATTTGTGCATGCCTCAATGTACGATAAGGTAAAAGAAATGCTCGTCAAAGCCTTTACAGGTTTACGCATCGGTTCACCACTTGACGAGAAAAATCATGTTGGACCACTCATTGATAAGGATGCGGTGACAATGATGCAAAAAGCTCTCAGTCACGCAAAAGAACAGGGTGCCAAAATTATTTATGGCGGCGAGATCATTGATGGCTTTCCATCCGGATGTTACGTCAGGCCAGCCATCGTCGAAGCAAAAAACTCGATGGCGGTGGTACAAGAAGAAACATTTGCGCCGATTTTGTATCTCATGAGATATGAAGGCGCGGTAGAAAATGCAGTCGCACTGCAAAATGACGTCAAACAAGGACTGAGCTCGTCTATTTTTACTGATAACCTCTTGCAGGCAGAAGCGTTCCTCGCCGCATGGGGCTCCGATTGTGGTATAGCTAATGTAAATATCGGCACCTCTGGGGCCGAAATCGGTGGAGCGTTCGGTGGCGAAAAAGAGACAGGGGGCGGACGCGAGTCAGGCTCCGATTCATGGAAAGCTTATATGCGGCGCCAAACGAATACTATCAATTACTCTGGGCAGTTGCCGCTCGCACAAGGCATCAAGTTTGACATCTAAGGCGCCTTTTTTGCACGACGAGGCAAGGTTTGCCTATTTTTTAAGCTGAAATGATCTTTTTGTGTCGTTAATTTTAATTTTGGCTCCGACATGAGGTAAGATATTTAGAGAGTTTTTACATCGATTTTTAACGAATTTCTCGGAGCGGCCATGTCAAAGCCAAACACATTGGATGACGCATTTCTAAAAATTATAAACGAGTGGACGGCAATGGTTGCTGAAGGCGCTGCTTCCGCGGTTAAATTAATCATGGATAGCAGTGGTGATTATCTGACTGTGGAACAGCAAAAGGCCGTTACGGATTTTCATAATCTCTATTTTGGAACAGAAGGCGTTTCGGAAAGTAAAGAAGCGGTAAACCGGGAAGTGGATGATCTAATGGACGCTATTCAAGCTAAAATGGCCGGCGGTGTTCCAGCCGAAGATTTCGGCAGCATAAAAGAGGATGAGTCCGCAAAGCAAGCTCGCCTTTCGCTTTCCGGTGTTCAAAAGCAGCTGGAAACAATTATTCAACTTGAAACAGGCTTAAAAGACAAGCTTGTCCCAGTTCTCTCGAGCATGCAATTTGCGGATTCTTTAAAACAACGTTTGGCAAGGATGATTAACTGCTGGGAAATGTCCCTCGAAGCTATGCCTGCAACTGAGGAGCAGGTTTCAACCGTGGCTGAAAAAATTGGAAAAAGTCTCAGCTCTTCGGTCGAAAGAGAGGCGTTTTATCCAGTTGTGCTTAAACGAGAGGCTCCCAAAGATGTCGTGGATGAAATGACGATGATCGAAGCATTTTCCTAACAATGCGAGACATTCTGGTAGACAATTCTTTAGTTAACTAGACCGCAGTAAGGGGCAGGAGATGACAATCCAAACTGATTATTTTGAAACGGTGCATGCCTATTCAATAAGCATCATGAAAAAGTGCACCGATGATAGTGAGGAGGCCGTGCGATTGATCACCGGCATTGTGGAAATCCTTTTGAACGATTCAACCCGAATATCAAAAATGTCTATAGACACACAGACTGCTTTGCAAAAAGTTGACGGTGTTTTGAGCGATGCTAGCCGAAAAAATTCAGGTCAAGGTCTCAGTAGCTTCATCGCTGTTTTGTGTGGACTTGTAAAAGAACATCGCAGCGTTAACGATGCGCTTATGCCAATCATTGGTGCGTTGCAATTTCAGGATGCAATTCGTCAGCAAATGGAAAACATCGGCAAAATTATGGGAGGCTGGTTGTCAGCTAGAGGTGAAGTCGGTGCAAATCCTACCGAAGAACAGTTGACAAATGTAGGTGCAGCCATGCTGGCACTAACTACCATGCAGAGTGAACGAGAAATTATTCGTAAATATATCCCAGGACTGCCTGAAGAAGAAAAAGTCGACGACGTCATGATGTTCTAGTGACATTTGCCTATAGGCTTTTGCGGCTTGGAACAATCCAGTTAGCTAAAAGTAACGCAAATGAAATCGACACCGTCACGACAATGGCTTGTGCCGAGAGCGTCATGGCGCTGTTAAAATCACCGGTCATTGCCCCTGAGAACGCCTTGTAAATACTAGTACCGGGAACTAAAAACATAATTCCGGGGATAAGAAATATTTGTGCAGGCTTGCCTGAAGCGCGAGCAAATACGTGACTGATGGCGCATACGACAAAGGCACTCACAAACGTCGCAAATCCATTATGAGTCCTCTCGGCCAACACTCCGGCTCCCAATTTTGCAATCATAGCCAAAACCGTCGAGTGCACGAAATATCGTATCGGAATTTTGAAGAGTATGCCAAAACAGGCGCCTCCGAGTAAAGCTACGAAAACGTTAAAAAAAGTTAAATGGCCCAACATGATTTATTTCCCCAATATTTGCATATAGTGCGCCATGCCTAGGACGGAGACCACTCCAAAGGCCAGACTGATCGCAATTACGATTGCTTCAAGCAAGCGAGCCGCCCCGCTCACCAAGTTCTTTTGCGCAACCTCGTGGAGTGCATTCACAAATACTAATCCTGGAACTAAAGAGATCAGGCCGCCAATAATAAGGCGCGCAATGTTAACATCACCTAAGACTTCTGCGCATGCCGCGGCCCCTGCAACTAACATTGCAGCGATAAAATCCGCTAGAAATCGGCGGTTGCCTTCACTGAAAGTTCTCATAGCGAGTTGGCAAATTATTCCGAGTCCAAAGGCCACCGCCAATTCGTGGTCTCGTCCTCCGCTGGCCGCAACAAGTGCTAAACTAGAGCCTCCACCTGCCAGAATAGTCAGCCACACTGGATATGGTGCCGCCTGGTCTCCAATCGTTTTGAGTTTTTCCACGGCCTCGTCTAAGGCCATTTGACGATTGTCAACCTGATCGACAAGATCATTTAGCAATGCCATTTTGTTAAGATCTATTCCCCACTTAGCTACACGCACAAGCTCGATAATTTGTTCGCCCCGGCCCCGTACACTGATCCACACGGCTGTTGGCAATGCGGCCGCATCCACTGAAAATCCCCAAGCTTCGCCTAGTCTCGTTACGAGCAGCTCTACTCGGTTTGACGAACAGCCGCTTTCAACGGCAACCCGGCAAGTCGCCATCAAAAAATCAACCAACGAGCGAGGCGACACACGCTCAATGGGTGTAGAAACTATTTCAACCATTTTGCAGCGTCCAAAGCGTGATAGGTAAATATCGCGTGAGCTCCCGCACGCTTAAACGATAATAGAAGCTCTAACACAACCTTTTTTTCGTCGATCCATTTGTTGGCGGCCGCAGCTTTAACCATCGCGTATTCGCCACTCACGTTGTACACGAAAATAGGAGCCGAAAATTTATCGCGGGCTCGCCGGACAATATCTAAATAAGGCAGGCCTGGCTTGACCATAACGATATCGGCGCCCTCGTCGAGGTCTAATGCGATTTCTAGCATGGCCTCATCTCCATTTCCTGGATCCATTTGATAAGATTCTTTCGTAGCCTGGCCTAAAGAGGCCTTCGAGCCAACGGCGTCGCGAAACGGCCCATAAAAACTTGAAGCGTATTTTGCGCTATACGCAAGGATCAGAGTGTCCAAAAATCCTGCGCTCTCTAGGGCCGCACGGATGCCGCCAATCCTTCCGTCCATCATATCCGAAGGTGCCACCACATCAGCCCCCGCACGCGCATGACATAAAGCTTGCTTGATTAAACCATCAACGGTCTTGTCATTTAAAATTTCACCCGTGCCGTCAATAAAGCCATCTTGGCCGTGAGTCGTGTAAGGATCTAATGCCACATCAGTAATAATGCCGAGGGTCGGAAAATTTTTTTTAAGGGCCCGCACTGCCGTTGGCACAAGCCCCTTGTCATCCCAAGCTGCCTTGGCATCCAACGATTTCTTTGCGGTACTAATGACTGGAAATAACGCAATTGCAGGAATTCCCAGAGCTTGAGCTTGCGCGGCCACATCCAAGGCTTTATCCTGCGTATAACGAAACACTCCAGGCATGCTTGCAATTGGTTCTACTGAGTTCTTTCCCTCAATAATAAATATCGGTAGCACTAAGTCTTTAGTCGTTAATAGCGTCTCGCACCGCAGATCTCGCGCGAATTTTTTCATTCGGATGCGACGCATGCGTGTAAATGGAAAGTGGCCAATTGACATGTCTAATTCCTTTTGGTGACGATTCTTGTGTTATGTTGTACCGTGATCTTATTCAATAGTGAATTAAAATTGGCAGCAAAAATGAACCCGACTAGATTTCCAAGAATTTTAGGCATCGATCCAGGCAGCCGAGTCATCGGATTTGCAGTGTTGGAAGCTAAGAAAATTGTACCCAGGTCCCCAATGGATTGGGTTGTGGTGGATGTTGGCGTCGTGCGAATGTCCACAAATCTCTCGATGCTTGACCGCATTTGTGAAATTCACGATACTTTTTATGACCTAATTCACGAATTGAAGCCTACCATCGTCGGAATCGAAAAGGCCTTTCATGGCGTAAATTCAGCATCAGCGCTGAAGCTCAGTGAAGCTCGTGGCGCGCTAATCTCAGCGGTGGGACGCCATAAAATATCGATTACAGAAATTACCCCTGCAGAAGTTAAGCGCATCGTCGCAGGAAGTGGCGCAGCCAGCAAAGAGCAAGTGTACCAGGCACTTCAAGTCATACTGGGCTTTAATAAAGGTCGGTTGCCACTCGACGCGAGTGACGCTTTAGCGATTGCCTTTTCAATTCAGTCCCAGGCTTGCATGCAAGCAGCAACGGTCAGGGCGAAGGTTCGGCTTCCACATGATCCTGATCGCTGTTGAGAGATAGCGCAAGAATGGCGCCGCCAATGAGCCACATGATGGCACATAAAACTTGTCCCATGCTAAATGGCCCAAGAATGGTGCCTAATTGGGAATCAGGTTCACGGAAGAATTCAATAAAGAAGCGAAACGTGGCGTATAAAATCAAAAAGAAAGCGGAGAGCACACCAGTTCGCGGCTTGGAACGATAAATCAGCATCATGATAGCGAGTAGCACCCAGCCTTCAAAAAAAGATTCGTAAAGCTGTGATGGGTGACGCGGGAATGGTCCTCCATCCGGAAAGATCATTCCAACTGGGGAATCCGTAATACGGCCCCAGAGCTCTCCATTAATAAAGTTACCTAATCGGCCAAACGCGAGCCCAACAGGAGCTATGGTTACAATCGTATCGGTAATATTCAGAAAACTTTTTTTATTCCGTCGAGCAAATAATAGGATCGCTAAACCAATTCCGGTGATTGCGCCGTGAAAAGATAACCCACCTTTCCACGTCGCTAAAATTTCTTCTGGATGGGTACTGTAATGATCGAAATTATAAACAAAAACGTAGACTAAACGGGCCCCAAGAATCATGCCGATCAATCCATATAACATGACCGATTCAACTTGCTGTTCGTCTAATTTCAGGCGGCCTTTGCGCGATGCGTCGCGAAGGAAATAATAACAAGCAGTCAGGCCAATGACATACATTAAGCTGTACCAACGGAGTTGAATCGGGCCAAAACCAACAATAATTGGATCAATCTGTGGGAACTGCAACACTGGTCTACCTCGGAGTTATTTGGACAGGCTAACAATGACTACTAAATTGGCAAAGGAGTTAGTATAGAAACAACCCGCCGCAATTACAACTGCCAATTGTCGTTGAGCGATGGCCACGAGTTCATGAATGGATCACCAAAAGAATGCCGAAAGAGTGCTAAAAGATTGCTAAAGAAAAGCATTGTTTTTTCAATTGCACCAAGTAACATTTCGCATGTTAAGCCAACCAAATAATCCCTTTGACGAGGTAAGAATTTCCCATGGAAAAAAAAAGCATCCAAACGGCCAATGCCCCAGCCGCTATAGGCCCTTATTCCCAAGCTGTTCGAGCCGGAGACCTCCTTTTTGTGTCAGGTCAAATCCCCCTCGACGCGAAGTCGGGTGAGCAAATTCGGACAGGAATTGCTGACGAAACAAAAAAAGTTTTGGATAATTTGAAAGCCATCATCGAGGCCGCTGGAGGGTCGATGGCGAATGTTGTGAAAACGACAATTTTCTTGAAGGATATGGGCTCATTCTCGGTTGTTAATGAGATTTACGGAACCTACTTTCCCCAGCCTTTTCCTGCTCGCGCAACCGTCGAAGTGGCCCGTTTACCTCGTGACGTGAATGTTGAAATTGATGCGATCGCTAAACTTTCTTAAAGTCGATCCGATAGCACCACAGTCACCAAGGGGATCAGAATTAGGGACCTCGGAAGTGTGTAAAAAGAGGGCTGTCAAGTTTTTAATATCGGGTCTAGTAATCTGCGTTGGTCAGTGTTATATTTAATATTATACATATTAATATAGAGTAGAAATTTTGATTTAGGAGAGTTACGTGCATCAGTTACGGAGCTTAAATACAAAGAATCAGCCTAGCCGAGTCGTTAGGGTCGCAAACTTATGTTTGCTTGGCTTGCTGTTAGTTCCGATGGTTGCCACAGAGCGCTTGCCAGCGAGTTTTTCTAGCAAGGTGACGTCAATGACGGTTGAAATCGATGGCGTGTCCTTTGGAGCATTTAGCCCAATAAAAGATCTAGAGCGCTTAACTGGCAATCCACTTTCTGCAGAGGCTGGTCGAATTGAATTAAGCCGCAACTTTGTCACCGATCCCTCTCTTTACCTTTGGGCTAATACTCTTATGAAGACTAGCGCTGGGCTTAAAGACATAACTTTGATCTCTGAGAATTCTGATGGCGTTGAAATTTCTCGTCATGTGTTGCAAATGGCGCAACCCGTGTCTTGGACCGTTGAGGCCAGCAATCCTGAGGTTGGAGGACTACATGAAAAAGTCGAATTTGCCGTTCAAAAAATTGAGCGTCGATAGATCCCCTATTGTTTTCCAAGTATTTGATCGATCTAGCCTGGCCGGTATTTGCATGGCTAGTATTTGCGCGACTAGTATTTGCGTGACTAGTGCTTGCAATATAGCAAAACCATCAACTCCGAGTATTGTTGGTTCGGAGTCCAAACTTTCGCACGCAATTGTACCTCATGAAATCAAACAAATCTGGATTAATCTTGCTGCCGCGGGAGCGGTACATACTAATCGTTTGCGATTTTCGGCGAGTTCGTGTGCCAACCAGCATTTCGTCTTTGGCTCATCCCTAGAAGTCCTAGGGCAAAGTTATGACCTGACTTTCGAAGAAGGGGGCGAACAATTAGTAACGGCTAGGGCAGAGGACTCTGAAACGAAACTTTCCGGATTGGAAATCACCAAAGAAATTCAAGATGCGATTTGCCTCGCACAAAAGGCCGCGGGTAAGGAGCCATTATTTGGCAACATACTCCGAATCGATCCACAGCATTTGGCAAGCCTCCAAAATACAATTGTGGCAGCCATGAAAAAACTCGTTCCTGATTGCACCGCCATTGTACTTGGCGCCAAGGAGGCAGAGTGCCAGCTCGACTCGCTTCAACCGCGTGAAGCCATTGCGGCCACAGACGAATTTCAAAAGGTCATGATTCAAAAGTGGAGCCGCCAACCATACATACTTGCACGTCGCTCTGGCGTTGTAACAACACTTGCGAAGATTGCCGACTCGCCGGCAAATGATCAAAATTACGCGAAGTTTTGTAACGTCCTGAAATATAGTATTCCTGAAGAGCTACCCATCATTATGACTTCGCTGCGTTGGCAACAAGCACTTTGCGGTGGTCAGTCACAAATTCGCCGAGACGCTAGTTTGTACGGCCTCCGCAAAGGCATACAAGAATTAGCCCTGCTTCGCGACTTATATGAGCAAACAAGCACGGTTGGAACACTCACCATCAAAATTCCGCAGAGCACGATTCCTGGCGGACTTACAAACGTTGTAAGGCAGCCACTACGCATCACCATTGCGCCAGATGAAGCCGTGTCCAATACACTGATGGCGGAAGCTAAAAAATATCTAGGTCGTCCAGTGCAAGAAAAAATTCCTCCACGGCTAGTTAAAAGTAAAGTAAGTTCTGCATCACGCCGAATGGCGGCGCTTGCCGCCGCGCAATCAAATGGCGTGTTGAACGTTCCTGAACAAGCTGAAATGTGCTGGCACCCTGTATTTAGTGCGTCACTCGATTTGCTACGAATTGCAGATGGCATGAAATTGACGGGCAAAAATTTCACATTGGAATGTGGGTTTTCCTACGATCATAACACCCTTGCCGGCACTGAAGCCGCACCCCTATCAAAATATCTAATTCAATCACTGAGTTCTGAAACTGAATTTGTAATCGACAATGGACAATCCAAATTATTGAGACTTCCACAAGGGCAGTATAAATATACAGTCCATGTTCTTCCCGCAAATCCTCTTGATGCCGAAGAGGAGGACGAGAAGAACGCCCCGAAGTCATCGGGAGAGCTGGGTTGGGGTAGTGCTCGTAGGCAGGCGATAAAGGCCTGGTAGCGGAAATTGGGTTCCGATTTAAATTTTCATCTATCTATCTGTAATTAAACACAAATATGTCCTTTTATCCGCTACGGCGGAGCCCTTTGCCTTGACGATTTTGGCGAATGGAACTATACGCTCTTTACCGTGGAGATTATTGCGATTTTCGCTAAATTAGGAGCCCTAAAATGCTGGATATATTAAGTGGCGGTTTTCGCGTTGCCCGTCAAAAACTCACAGGCAAGGCAAACCTGTCGGAAGCGAATATCGACGAAGCCATTGGTGAGATTCGTAAGAGCTTACTTGAGGCCGATGTCGAGTATGGCGTGGCAAAAGATTTTCTCGCCAAGGTAAAATCAGAGGCTCTCGGCACGTCCGTCAACCTCCGTGCAGGTGCTGGCGCTCAACGCATTAAGGTGACACCAGCCGACCATTTTGTTCAAATTTGTAAGACTGAATTGGAAGCCCTAATGGGGGCCCACGACGCCGCCATCCAATTTGCGGTTAATCGTCCAACCGTCATTATGATGGTTGGTTTACAGGGTAGTGGTAAAACAACGACGACCGGAAAACTCGCACAATATTTGATAACGAAACATAAACGTAAACCTCTGCTTGTGGCGGCCGATATTTATCGACCAGCGGCGGTTGAACAGTTAACAGTTTTGGCCAAAAAATTGGATGTTCCCATATTTCATATTGTAGGAGCAACACCTCAAGAAATATGCGAGAAGGCCCAGCTAAAAGCGTTTGAGTTAAATTGTGATGTCGTGATTTTAGATACCGCCGGTCGTTTAACGATAGACAGTGATCTCATGGCGGAGCTTGATGAGATTAAAGCTCGCGCCAAACCAGATAATATTTTCTTTGTTTGCGACGCTATGATGGGTCAAGACGCCGTCACGACCGCAAAAGCGTTTGACGAGCGCCTGAATATTTCAGGTGTCATAATGACCAAGCTCGACGGCGATACCCGAGGCGGCGCAGCACTGAGCATACGCAGGGTAACTGGCAAGCCAATTAAATTTCTTGGAATGGGCGAGGACCTCGCTCGTCTTGAAGAGTTTCGTCCCGAAGGTCTTGCAAGCAGAATTCTTGGCATGGGCGACGTTGTTGGTTTGATGGAAGACTTTGAACGCGTTCATACCGGCGATAAAGAAGCTGAGATGATGAAGATGCTTGACGGGCAGTTTACCTTTAAAGACTTTTACCAACAGTTATCCATGATTCAGCAAATGGGTTCGTTAAAAGATGTTATGGCGAAACTTCCTATGCAAGGAATGATCCCCAAAGACGCAAAGTTGGATGATCGGGAGCTCGTCAAGATCAAGGCGATTATTGATTCAATGACTGAGCAGGAGCGGATTAATCCTGGTGTTTTCAACGAAGGCCGAGTTCGCAGAATAGCTAAAGGTAGTGGTACGAAAACAAAAGATATTCAAGACCTCCTTAAGAAATTTAAAGGTATGCGCCAAATGATGGGCATGATGGGCAAAGGGCTTGGTGGAATGCTTGGTAAAATTCCCGGAATGGGCGGCTTGGGTCAGATGAACCAGCTTCGCAAAGCGGCTCAAAGCATGATGGGTGGCGGCGCAATGCCCGCAGGTATGGGCGATATGTTTGGCGGCGGCGCTGCCGCTGCGGCAAAGGTGATTGATCGTGACAAACAAAAGAAATTACGCAAAGCGGTCAAAGACGCTCGAAAAAAGAATCGTCGATAATTTGTAATAGGTGTGTGGCATATGAATTCTCCTCAATCTCAATCTCAATCGCCGATCGCAGTCGTAGCTGGCAAGCGTAAGGTGCATATCGAAACCTGGGGCTGCCAAATGAACGTGGCCGACAGCGAGCGAATGCTCGCAATACTGGAAGCCAATAATTATGAGCTGACTGTGGCTGGAGCTGAGGCGGCTGATTTGGTGTTGCTGAATACCTGCCATATTCGAGAAAATGCACGCCACAAAGTGTTGAGCCGGCTGGGAGTTCTAAATCAGCTGAAGGTATCAAATCCAAATCTTAAAATCGCCGTGACTGGCTGCGTCGCTCAAGCCGATGGTAAGAAGCTTATCGAACTTGCACCTCAAATTGATGTTTTGATTGGGCCTGGTAAATTGGATGAACTGCCGAGATTACTGCAGGAAAATCGCGAAACAGGTAAGTCTACTTTGGCAATAGGCTTTGATCGACATATTGAGGCTGAAGGCGGTCTTACGGAACAAAGCACGGATCGAAAAAGGCCTAGTGTTCAAGGTGAAAATCCTCCGTTACATATTCCCTCCATTTCTGGACGGCCAGAAGTGACGCGATTTGTGAATGTTATTCAGGGCTGTAATAATTTTTGTACTTTCTGCGTCGTGCCATTCACTCGCGGTCGCGAGATAAGTCGTCGTAAAGAGGAGATTATCCGCGAAGTGGAGTACATGGTGAAAACCGGAGCCCGCGAAATTACACTTCTTGGTCAAAATGTTAATAGTTACGGCCTCGATCTTTTGGGAATTGATGAAGTGCCTGACGATGGCGGTCCGTTCGTTGACCTCCTTCGATCTGTCGCAATGGTGGAGGGCGTCGAGCGTGTTCGTTTTACGACGTCAAACCCTCATGATTTTACGCAGCCACTTGCGCAATTGTTTGCAGAGCAACCAAAACTGGGTCGTCATATCCATCTTCCAGTTCAAGCTGGGAGTGATCGCACTTTGGATCGGATGAAGCGTAAAGTTACGGTCGAGACTTACTTACAACGAGTTCAATGGCTTCGTGAAGCTGTTCCGGGAATCGCTATCAGCACTGATTTGATTGTTGGATTTCCTGGGGAAACGGACGAGGAGTTTGAAGATACCCTGCGACTCATTGAGAAGGTTCGCTATAGTTTTGTCTATGCTTTCGTTTATTCTCCGAGAAAAGGTACTGCGGCAGCTCGATTTTCGGAACAAGTTCCAGAAGCCGTGAAAGTCCAACGGCTAGCGCGTTTGAATGCGGCCCAAGACAAAATCACAATGGACTGGGTGAATGCAGATATTGCAACAAAGCAAGACGTGCTTTTTATTTACGAAAGTAGAAAATACCCAGGTCTTTGGGTCGGGAAAACTATGGAATTTAGAACCGTCCGAGTGCAGTCTTCACAAAATTTACTTGGCCGGACTCTTCCAGTGAATATAACCGCAGGTAATAAAATTGCCCTTCTAGGGGACCTTCATCACAGCTTGGCCTCAGAAGCACATTAGCGAAAGAATGCATAAAAATCTAGGGTCACGTTTTTTTGCTGTGGATTAGTCGTCAGAAGTGTAATTTTCCCATGAACATTCCCAGATTTTCCACCAGGATTTTGGAGCTCTAAAGTCATATTTTTTGAATTTTTATTTGCTGGCGTTAAGATGATCTGCATTAAATTTATTCCTTGTTCGGATTTAACGCCATTTAAATTTAGTTCGATTGAATTACTTGTGACGTCAAATCCGTTGAGCGACGAAAGGGCTACTTGGCGCGCGGATTTTTTTGTTGCTGCAATGGAGCCAAATTCAACGTACGCGGGGGCCGCTGCAATTTGGTTTTCGATCGTGGCTCGGACCGGAATCGGAAGATCTGGAAGGGCGGTTGAATTATTTTCGACCCAAATAGTCTCTTTAAAAAAACCAATGGGTGCGGTGGGCTTTAGTTTTACGTAGATGACGTAATCGGCACCTTCTTTTGCATAGCCGACGTCGAGAAACTCGCCATTGTAACGCAATTTTTCGATTTTCAATTCCGTTTTCATGCGATTCTTAACCCGAATAGTTTGCTGGGCCAAATTGTTGGGAGAAACGGTGCCAAAATCTGCAAGCGGTGGAGCCGCATCTAGCTCGCTATTGACGGTTGCGGTAATCGAAAGGGTTCTATCTGACATTGAGCGTTCGTTGGTGATGACAGTTAAGGCCTTAGTGACTTTTCCCGTATAATCTTTGGAGTCAAAGTTGACTTCGATGGTCCCAGTTTCTCCCGGCCCAAATATTTTTCCCTTGGTAGGAGTTACTGTGGTGCAATCACAAGATGCCTGAACGCCTTGAATGGCTAAGGGTCCTTTACCGATATTGACAAATGTGAACGTGGTCGACATTTTTTGGCCGCGATTAACGGTCCCAAAATCGGTCATAGAATTTTGAAACGAGATAACTCCGGCCGGCTCGTTGGTTAGCTTATTGCTTCTATTTCCTGCGTTTTCCTCAGGTTTTTTAGCGCCAAAGGCGGTTGAATATGAAGTGGCAACAGCAAGTAGCGGTATAAGCGACGCTAAACAGCCGACAAGCCTTGTCGCACGAGGGTAAGAGGCCATGGAGTCGATCTCCCTTATATAATAAATCAATTTCAAAAAAATTGGGTTCGATTGCAATCCTAACCTAGCACGGCCCTATGGGCAAGGGGTGCCTGTTAAGTTTTTTGAGTACCTGCCGATAGGGGTATCAATAAGTGAGGATTCTAGACATGAAATGGGAAATTCTATTTTTAGATTTAAAGAGCTTGTTTACCGACATTCGTCCACAGGACATAGGCCCGATTATTTTTTGGATGATTTGGAGCATTGGGCTATTTTCAAGCCTTAAGGGCGTGGATCGCCGAGATGAGGTCGCACAAGTGACCTATATGGGATGTTTGCTGGCCCTAGGCGCGGTCGTCATTTTGACCCTACCAATCGGATTAGTATCAGTTTATGGCGCTGTCGGAAAAGTGGTCGTTTTTATGTTGTTACTATTGTGCTCAAGTGTGCGGTGGATGTATGTCAAGAAGGTTTCGTCGATGGACCTGGTAGGTCAAGCGGCGCTAGCTAACGGGAATAAAAATAAAACATAGGAGTATTTAAAATGGCGAAAGAGAAAGTAAAGTTAGGCAACGAGGCAAGGTATGTCAAATTGCTGTACTATCCAAAACGCAGGGCCTTCACTATGTTCATTTGCAGCCTTTTAACAGTGTTTTTCTCCTCTTGGCTTTGGATTAATATGCAGCAGAAAAATGGGCATTGGTTTATGGTAGCATTGCCGATGATTTTTTTGGGATTGCTGACAAACTTTTTGCCGCCAGATGAGGAATGGAGCTACGGGCCGTGGCAAGATGCTAGTCAAAAGAATGAGAGAAATATTTACGAATAAGGCTGGCCGTTAGTTGAGCTGTCCGTGTACACAAAACTTGGCTTTGAATTGGCCATTGCCAAAATTGTTTTCGTCGAATTTGGCCACGAATGCACCCTGAATAATTTTGGGGGTAATTTTGGTTATCTTTAATTTTCCTTTGGACGCAAAAATGTATTGCTTACCTTCGGGCAAATTCGGGTTTTGAAACGCGACGGTGGCATGACGCAACGATTTTCCAGCATCGAAAAGAGTGTCTTCAGTTTCGAGTGCATCACTGGCTCCACCTATTATCATGTCCCCAATCTTGCCATCAAACGAGATTGAAATGTTTCGCTTGTCCCCAACCAAATGGGCAGCATCGGGGCAGGCGTGCTTTGGCTTCTCCACCGTCAAAACGAGCATGATTTCTTGCCCGTCAGGAAGCTTGGCATCTGGATCAGTGTAAGCATAGCCGTAGGACCAGTCAGCTTGGGAAATTTTGCCCGAGGCCTTGGACTTGGAATAGCTGTCTAGGTCGTAGAGACTTTTACAGGCTTGAGTAGATGCGACTATAAATGCCGACGTAGCTGTCGACATAACTATCGAGATTACTAAACGGAAACCTAATTTTTTGTTAAATGTAAACATAAAGTGCAACTCTGGTCCCAGCTGAATATTTTCTTAAATAGATCAATTTTTTCAAAAACAATCCGATCAGTATATCAAACTTCTAAGGGAAGGGAGTGTGAATTGAGCCTCGGGCCGATACAAATATCAATAATATTGTTGCTGTCAGGATGTGCGTCCTTTCCTTCAGCGCAAAAGCCGTTGCCTAGCGCAGGGCCCGTAGTTGCGAAAATTGTGCTGCTAGCGCCAGAGATGCGTCGCTTTGAGGAGCTAGGTCCCTTCGCAGTATCCGAGCAGCTTGAACGAGAAGTCACCATGAACCTTGAAAAAATAATTGTCGTCGATCATTATGCCGCACAAACTCAAGATAAGCTGCCAATTGTTATTATCTGCCACGGAAATTTTTCAGGAAAGAATGCTCATCGAAATCAAGCTAGGAGATTAGCAAGTTGGGGTTTTCACGTGGTGACCCTAGAATTGCCGAATCGCGAGCAATGGGTCCAAAATGGCGAGGTGGTCAGGAGATTTTCCGAGATGGTGCATAATGTGCCGCATCTTTTGGGTGCCAACGTGGATACGACGAGAATTGTACTTGTGGGCCATTCGTTCGGAGGGAGTGCTTCAATACTGGCGATGGGGCATGGAGCGCCTGTGATTGGTGCCATATTGCTTGATCCCGCGGTGGTTCATGATAACGTCATCTCCGCCATGAAAAAAGTTGATTTGCCGATAGTTCTATTAGGCTCTGATCCGAAATTATTTGCGGCAAGGGGGCGAAAGAAATTTTCTGAAAACATGAACGGTGAAGTGCTAGAAATTAGCGTCCCAAAATCCACTCACGACGACGCGCAAGGCCCAAGCATGTATTCAAGGTCTGTCTTGGGCGTAGATCCGTATACATCTAACGACCGTCAAAAAGTATTCGGAGCACTGTTAACCGTGGGTGTAATTGGCATGGCTTCGAGTGGCACACTGGACTTTGCTCGTCAGATTTTCTTTAGAGAGTCGCAACTGGGAAGCATCAAAGATACGCATTACCGGAATTCCCGAACTGCATTTTTAAATACGCTCTCGAAGTGACGACGGAATCGATACTTTTATCACAATTTTGTGATGCTCGCGCAGCGCGCTCCAGTGGTCACTCAATATAAACCATTCTAAATCTTGGATGATGGCTATTGGCATTCGGATTTGTTGAAGTGTCTTCAGGGCGAGTACATGACTAGGATACAAGATGAGGGCGAGTCTGCAAATAAACTTCAATAGGTCAGTCGACGTCGTTCCTAGGTCGTCATCGTGGGTGCATTTCACTAAGGCGCTCCAAGCAGCACGCTCTTGGGAGTTCATTGAGGTCAGCCACTTGGCCCTTTTGATCTGAGTTCGCCACGAATGTTTTTTTCCTATTAGTGGTAAAATTTCCTTGGCGTGAGTTTGTAACTCGTTTACGTTCCATCCCCAAGCTGGGATTGATAGACGTTCGGCAAGTATTCGAGCTGCAAATATCCATGGTGAACTAACGATAGCATGGGCCAGAGGAACAGCTATCGAAGGGACCATTTGTATGCCTGAGGGTTCGAATACATTCTTGGTAGGTTTTGGCAGAATGATGGAATCTTTGACGGCTTTGGCAATTTTTTGCTCAATTGCGGGTGTTCCTACCAAGCTCGCGGTTGCCCGCGAGACATCACCGTTAATGAGCAAATATTCATTAAGTTTAGTGCCAAGGGTACAAAGCGCTGGCCCCATCATTTGGCAAGCGGCCGACAATTGGGAAAGCGCGCACTCAATTTCTTTGGCAGTTATCATTATCGGTGTATATGCAGCCCGACGTTCCCCGCTGATTTCCCAAGCGGGTTTGATCTCTGGAGGCAGGGCTTCGCGCGCGGCCAACACACTTGCAGTGCGCCACGCAAGATCCGGAGATGTATGTCTTACGGCGAGGTACCAGAGGTTGACTAGCTCATCATTTGTGAACGGCCTCGTGAAGCCGAATGCGATGATTTGGCCCGCGGCAATTTTGGAGTGGTTTGTGATTTCTGAGGTGCGATTCAAGCCGTCAAGAAGAGTTAATGGCAGGGAGGTGCATAAGGCGCAGTATTTTGCCATGGCATCCTGATTTGAAAAACCACCAGCAACACACAGTCCCAAAGCGGCTAAAACCCTGCTCGAATCTTTGTCGCTTAGGGTCTGCGTTTGTTCGGCCCAGTGAGTGGATTTTTTTATTAAGTCTCGCCAACTCCAAGGCATCAACGGGGATGAAGCACCAATCTCGTGAAACGCAGAATAAGACTTCCATAGGATGTCTTCACCGAGGCTAGGATTGGTTACGTACCTGTGGAGCAGTGCAGTACAATGAATGAAAGTTTCGAGTGGTGCACAGGGGGTCATTTTTAAGGCGGCGCTCCAAAGTGCGGCGTCAATTTCGGCAGGATGGAACTGCACCGCTGCTTCAGTAAATGTGCTAAATAGATTGGGCAATTGTGACGATAAGTTTCGAAATCGGATGAGTAGGTCGCCAACTCCTCGCCAGGCGTCGACACTTTCGGGAACCCACTGAAGAATTGTTTTCAATAGCATGTCGAGAGCGGGGGGGGATGGATTCGTAGTTCTACCTGTTTTCAATAAGACATCGCAATAGTCATTGATTACTGCAAGCCGTTCTTGCCAAGAATTTGCAGATTCAATCGCAAACATGTAAGTTCCGTGGTTTTCACGGGTGGAGGCCAGATCTGAACGTTCAAATTGAGAGAGAGTTTCGAGGGAGGTCTCTTTTTGAGGATTTCCCTTAAATAAGTGTTGAAACAGCTCCCTGGAATCCTCCAGCAGACCTAATCCCAAAGCCAGTTCGCCGACCCGGTAAATCAGTTGCTGCTGTGTCATGCCAAAACGCTTTGATTTTTCGAAAACCTCAAAAATTTTAGTTTTATTTTTTCGGAAGTAAGTCCAAGCAGCCGCTTTGTCGGAAGTCATGGCGATACGAAGAAAGATGAAAGATTGCTCGAGGCCACTGAGTTTTGTTTCATCGCGCTCTTGAGAAACAATCCAGTAGAGTTGGTCAAGATTTGCTTCAGGCGCATGTTCCACCAGAAAATCGCGAAGTTTTGGGTGTAATTGCCAGTAAAAACAATTTAATCCAGTAGACATAATGTGTGAGAATATTTTGAGTGTGTCAATTTGGTTCGAATGGACAAACGCGGTTTCGAGGAAATGGGCTGCGATTTCGGGTGTCCGATCCTCGTTAAATCGTTCCCAGAGCAAGTCAGAAACAACGTGCCATGGTGCGCCAGAGTTCACGACACGGCGAATTTTTTTGCCAAGTAGATCTCCCTCGGCTCCTTTTCCGGCAGTCGTTAAATTTGAGTGAGGAAAATTGTCAACCGGAGCCTCGCGCATGCCCGCATTTGTCGGAACAGGCTTAAAGCCTAGTGCAACAGCAAGTTCATTTTGAACGATTGACAGCGAGTCTGGAGCTAAGTGCGCCCATCGGCTTAGACGCGTTAACGCAAGCGGATCACTTTGACGCGTAGAAATGGGTGTTTTTGAGGTGGAGTCGCTCATGACAAATATTCAGCTCCATGATATAATGAATTGGGTTAAATTGAGTTTAACCCAATTCATTATATCATGGAGCTAGTGTTTATAAAAATATCGATTTATTCCAGTAATTTTCAGAGCTTAAAATAACTTTTTGCGTCGATGCCGTGTTTTTCTAATTTTCTCAAGAGCGTCACTTTGGTCATCTGCGTCGCTTCGGCTGTTTGATTAATCCGGCCTTTGTACGCAGTGAGTGCTTTGACGATAAATTCTCGCTCAAACCTGTCGCGTAGTGCGGGAAAATTTAATTCATCTCCATCACGTACAAACATAAACTCACCGTCTTTAGGAGTTGCGGCGGAGGGTGAACCGGCAAACGTGGCGCCGCTACGAATGTTGGAGGCGGCCGTTGGAGTGCTTTTACCTATAGGCAGGGTCGCACCGGTATTTGACGCATTTTCGGACTGTAGGTCGAAGGACTGCGGCTGTAGAACGTCTGTAGATTCTAATATAAAAGCACGCTCCATCGAGTTTTCAAGCTCACGGATATTTCCTGGCCAAGGAAAGGCCATCAACATGCTCATGGCCTGATCGCTAATACTCGTGATTTTTCTTTTGTGCGCCTTATTGAATTTTTTCAATAGATACTGACAAAGATCATGAATGTCTTCCTTGCGCTCGCGTAGCGGGGGAAGATTAATTGGAAGTACGTTTAAACGGAAGTATAAATCCGCGCGAAATTCGTTAGTTTCAATCATGCGTTCTAATGGCCGATGCGTAGCGGCAACAATTCGAACGTCAGATTTTATTTCTTGGCTGCCACCAACTAGGCTGTAGGTGCGTTCTTGGAGAACCCGAAGAAGTTTTACTTGAGTCGCCGGGCTGATGTCTCCGATTTCGTCAAGAAATAACGTCCCGCCTTCTGCCTGGGCAAATCGGCCGAGCTTGCGTTTATCAGCGCCGGTGAAGGCGCCTTTTTCGTGACCGAACAATTCACTTTCAATTAAGGATTCGGGAATCGCCGCACAGTTCAGGGCGATAAACGGTGAATTCTTACGGTGGCTATTGAAATGAAGGGCTCTTGCGACGAGCTCTTTGCCTGTACCGCTTTCTCCGCGAATTAAAACAGACGTGTCAACACGTGCCAATTTGTAAACTACGTCAAAAACATGCTTCAACTGTGAGCTTCCGCCAACGATACTGCGGCCCTCGTCGAATTCAAGTTTTGGAGCAGAGTAGCTGGCTTCTAGAACCATGTTGTTGGCTGCAGTCGCTTTATCAAGTAGTCGTGATAGGCGGTCAGGGTCTACAGGTTTTTGGATGTAATCGTAGGCGCCATGCTTGATGGCGTTGATGGCATCTTTGGTGTTCGAGTAGGCGGTTGCCACAATACAAAAGATCGAAGGATTAATGGCTTTTATTTTTTCAAGGGCTTCTATCCCCCCCATTCGCGGCATATTTACATCGAGGATGGCGACACCGATATCGGAATGGCGTTGAACCATTTCCACACCCATTATGCCGTCTTCAGCTTCAAGAACGATAAAACCGCGTTTTTCGAGCACGGCTCGAATGACTAAACGCAGTGTGCTATCATCATCGACGATGAGTGCCTTCATAAACGCTCCCAAACTTCCAAATGGCGTAATTAAAATAAAGAGTTGACGACCCTAAATACATTGCCTGGCAATATAAGTCAATCTAAATTCGTTAAAACTATTAAAATAATTGAGACTGAACAGGCTGATTTCTCACTCGAGTTTACGAGTGACAGGCGGTACCGCGTCAATTGGCAAGTCAGTGGACGGACTCCTGACCTTTAGCCTCCGACCTAATGCTCTGGGCGGCATCTCGGGCGGCATCAGGCAGGTCACCAATATTATTGAGTTTATCTAATGCAAGTAGGGCGTCTTCATCGCGTCCGAGGCCCAAATAGGCTTGAGCCAAATGCAAGATCAGTTGCCAGGGAAGGCCGTTGGTAGCCTCCTTTTCGACCGCCCAGATAATAGAGGGAATCTTGTCGTATTGTCCCGCCATCCCAAGCACAGCGGTAAATTCAATGAGGTACTCAAGGCCCCTAGAGCCTTCGTTCCAAAAGGGTTCCAAAGCACTGAGTTTGGTAAGGACGTCTTCTGGGTTGATGAGATCACACGAGAGCGAAAGGCCCGCCCACGAGTTTCGTTCTTTAGCGAGAATAGCCAGCCTTTTTGCGCCCTCCAGCGTGTCACCACAAGTTTGCTGCTCCATGTAGGCTAGGAGCTCCCAAAGGCGAGTGTTGTCTTGATCTGTATCGAGGCCGGCTAGGCACCATTCACGAGCCTTCGCGGCCATGCCGTCGTGGCTGTATATCTGAGCAAGGTTAATATACGGAGCAGGCTCCTCGGGGACGAGTTGCTGGGCCACAACGAAAGCGTCTTCTGCTCGAGCTAAATCGCTTATCAACATGGCTGCATTACCGAGATTAAGTTGCGCACGGAAATCATCTTTCGGAAATAAGAGCGGGTACGCATCTGTAAGCTTAATGGCTAGGAGTGGCATGTTCATGCCAACAAGTTCTTCCAGCAAATCCACTAGGTGCTCCCTATTTTTGGGAGAAGTAGTCTCGAGTTGTTCAAGAACAACGTCAATAAAATTGGCTACGGCCTCGGCAGTAGGTGACGTGTTTTGATCGCCTCGATAGGCCTCAGGTGAGACGTTAAGCCAGCCGCGAACATTTGGCCCCATGGGAAAATTTGCGACCGATGACTGGGAATTGGATAATGTCATGATGATTCATTTCCTCGCTTGGTAGCTGTTAATATATCTGACTAAGAAGCCGGTAGGGCCGTCGGAGCGGGCGCCTCGACCTTAATATGGAGGTCCTTTAATTGCCCAAGGGTAGCAATGGTCGGAGCTCCCGTCAGTAGGCATGTTCCCTTCAGTGTTTTTGGAAACGCAATAACGTCGCGAATCGCCGCTGTTCCGGTTAAACACATCACCATCCGGTCCAAGCCAAAGGCCATCCCTGCATGAGGCGGCGCACCAAAACGCAGTGCATCCAACAAAAATCCAAATTTTGCATGGGCCTCATCTTCGGACAGTCCAATGATACTGAACAACTGTTTTTGGATGTCAGGATCATGAATCCGAACAGACCCGCCGGCCACCTCATAGCCGTTCAAGACTAGGTCGTAGGCGGAGGCACGAACTTTGCCGGGATCTGTTTTCATCAAATGAAAATCTTCCGGGCGCGGCGAAGTAAAAGGGTGGTGCCGGGCCAACCAACGATTATTCTCTTCATCCCTCTCTAGTAGTGGAAATTCGGTGACCCACAAAAAGAAGAGGTCTTTAGGGTTATACAATTTTAGTTTTGCACCAAGGAAATTTCGTACAGCGCCGAGCATAGATTTTGTGGAGTCATAGGATCCGGCGCCAAATAATATTAGGTCTCCCCCTTTGATTTCTGCTCGAGCTTCAATGGCCGCACAGTCCGACTCGTTAAAGAACTTGGCGATGGGGCCACTCCAACTGGCAAGGCCGGATCCCGCACCCTTTTTAACCCAGGCAAGTCCTTTGCCGCCATGATTTTTTGCGACTTCACCAAGTTCGTCAATGTCCTTGCGGCTAAATTTTTCAGCCGCGCCAGGCACAACAAGGCAGTTAACAATACCGTGTGAGGAAACGGCCTCACTAAATACCTTAAACTCGGATTTAGCTACCAAGTCGGTAATGTTTTTAAGTTTGAGATCAAAGCGCATGTCGGGCTTGTCAACGCCATAGTCGTCCATGACTTGAGCATAGGTGTGCCGAGGGAAAGCCTTTGCCAGCGTAATTTGGCCATCATAAAAATTGGTAACGGCGGCACGTGTAACATCTTCCAACGTTTTGGTGATTAGTTCTTCGTCGACGAAGCTCATTTCAATATCAATTTGTGTAAATTCTGGCTGGCGATCTGCGCGAAGATCTTCGTCGCGAAAACACTTAACAATCTGGTAGTAACGATCAAAGCCACTGATCATCAAAACTTGCTTAAATAGCTGCGGGCTTTGTGGCAGAGCATAAAATTGACCAGGATGGATTCTTGAAGGAACCAGGTATTCGCGAGCGCCTTCCGGCGTAGATTTATAAAGAATGGGCGTCTCAATGTCCATGAAGCCACGCGCATCAAGGGCGCGGCGCATTTCTCCGACGAATTTTGTCCTGCTTATAATGTTGTTTTTCATGGTCGGGCGGCGCAGGTCCAAGTAGCGGTGCTTCAATCGGAGCGCCTCCGAGACGTCACCGTCATCTTGAACGGTGAAGGGCAAGACGTCACATTTATTGAGTATTCGAAGGTCTGTTATGTGGACATCGATACTTCCGGTAACCATATTTTTATTTATCATTCCGTCTGGACGAGCCACGACTTTACCTTTTATCGCCACAACAAACTCAGCGCGGAGGCCTTTAGCGGTTTCGTGCACGGCGGGTGTGCGTTCCGGGTCGACGACAGCTTGAGTGATTCCATAACGGTCGCGAAGGTCTAAAAAAATAAATTGGCCGTGGTCCCGATGCCGATTTACCCAGCCGGTAAGGATGACGTCTTGGCCCACATGGGATTTATTTAGTTCTCCGAGTGTATGAGTGCGGTGCCACATAGGTGAAGTTTGAGTCATGGTTTGCTCCTGCAGGTGCTTGCGGTAAAGGCGCAAGAGGCCTTTCCAGTAAAATCCACAGTTTCTTTTATATCAGTAGGGAGACTTCCGAAAGTCCAAACCATGAGGATGATAAAAAAAGGGGCAGAAATATCTGTGATCCCCTAAACTTGCGGCGGCTGGAAGGCGATGATAACATCAATAGGCTATAAAAGAATCAAGACCATTAAAGATTGCACAGTGCCCATTTACTTCGACATCTAAATCTCAGTGGCAAAGTGTTAAGTGTATTGGTGTTGCGAGCAGTATTAATTGTCACAGCTTTGTTTTTTAGGTATTATCTTTGAAAGTTTATGCTGAAAATCACTATTGAATTCTGATAAATGCGAGTGCGTGTGATCGGTTTCTGGGTCGATCGTTTTAGGTTGCACGTCGTGAAAATTTGAAATGTTAAGGAGCAAGTCGAGCATGTCCGATACTATAGGCCAAACTCGTTACGTCGACACCATTAGCCAAGAGCTTAAAGCTAAGCTTCCTCAGGCAGGTGTAGAGTACGTCAAAAATGAGCGTTACACAGATGAAGACACCATTTACGTGAATCACGGTAATGTACTTGACGTTGCTCGCGAGCTTCACAAAAAATTTCCATATTTATTAGATGTGTGTGGCGTAGATTATCCTGACCGCGACAAACGCTTTGAGGTTGTTTATCACCTCTTGAATCCGGATACGAATCAACGAATTCGTATGAAGTCGAAAGTAAATGAAGGCGATGAAATCAAATCGTTAACTCCAGTGTATAAGTCTGCCAATTGGTTTGAACGTGAGGCCTATGACCTATACGGAATTAATTTTAAGGGTCACCCAGATCTGCGGCGCCTGCTGTGCCACGAAGATTTCGTGGGCCATCCCATGCGCAAAGACTACCCCGCTGACCGCAATCAAGAATTAAAAACACCAATCGCACACACCTTCGAAAAAGATCGTGAGCGGATGCTGCGTAATCAAGAAGATCACCTTGAAGATAAAGTATGGATCAACATCGGCCCTGCTCACCCCGCTACTCACGGGACGCTCCGTTTCATGGCCGTTCTTTCGGGCGAGAAAATCGAAAAGCTTGATGTTGAGATAGGTTATCTCCACCGCTGCTTTGAGAAAATGTGTGAGAATCATAACTATAACCAAATTATTCCTTACACCGACCGTTTGAATTATTGTTCATCCCCTATGAACAATAACGCATGGTGTCGTGCGATCGAAAAACAACTTGGCGTGACAATTCCTGCCAAGGCGCAAATGATGCGAGTGATCCTCGATGAATTAAGCAGGTGTATCGATCACCTTGTGTGTATCACAACTAATGCGGTGGACTTGGGAGGGTTGACGAACTTTTGGCTTGGGTTTGCGGCACGAGAGAAAGTCTATGACCTCTTCGAAAAATTGTGCGGAGCTCGCTTAACAGTTTCGCTAGCTCGTGTTGGCGGCATGGGTTTTGATTTTCCGGATGGATGGGCGGCTGAAGCTCGCGAAACAGTAAAAGCCATTCGACAGGCTCATCGTGAAGTGGACCTTCTTTGTACTAAAAATAGGATCTTCGTGAACCGCATGGTTGGAACCGGGAAAATGTCGGCAGCAAATGCGATTAACTGGGGATTTACAGGGCCGTGCCTTCGCGCCACCGGTGTGCCCATGGATATGAGAGTCTATGCCCCATACTACGGCTACGACCAACTAGAGTTTGATGTTCCGGTTGGTGACAGGGGAGATAGTTACGATCGTTATCAAGTGCGTATGGCAGAAATTTTGGAAAGTTGCAGAATTTTGGATCAGTGCTTAAATAACATCCCAAGCGGCCCTGTCAGTATTGATAATCCCAGCATTGTTTTGCCTCATAAGCAGGATGTGTATGGCAATATTGAAGGCCTCATGAATCATTTTATGCATGTGATTAACGGCGTAAAAGTTCCCGCGGGTGAATTTTATCAGGGGTACGAAGCCGCAAATGGTGAGCTTGGTTTTTACGTTGTTTCCGACGGCAGCGGAGTCCCATATCGAGTTAAATGCCGGCCGCCATGTTTTGCAGTTTTTCAGGCCATTACAGAAATGTGTGAGGGTGACATGATCGCAGATATCGTGGCGACACTGGGAACCATTAATATTATTGCAGGCGAGCTTGACCGTTAACCCTGACCGTTAACCCTGACCGTTAACCGTGAACGTTTGTATGGATAGGACAAAGTTAATATGAGTGTAGACAATATTTTCTCCAGCGCACTTCAGACGAAGATCAAAAGTGAATTGGCGCGTTATGAAACTAAACGTTCGTCAATTCTACCAATTCTGCATGCGATTCAAGACGAGTGTGAGTGGGTTCAAGACACCCATGTTGACGCTTTAGAAGCCGTGTATGGACTGAGCCGCGTCCATGTCAAAGAGGTGCTGACGTTTTATAAAGCCTACCGGCAGGAGAAGCCGCGCAAGCATCCAATTCAGTTTTGCGACAATATAGTTTGTTGCATGATGGGGGCGAAGGATGTGATGAAGAAAATTGAGGTTCATATCAAGCGTCTTGAAGAAAAACACGGGGAGAGTGCCCCCTTTGAAATGATTGGTGTGCCGTGCCTAGGTGTTTGTGATCAGGCTCCTGCAATGCTAGTAAATAAGGATCGACACCACAAGGTCACCGTTGACAATGTCGATCAAATTCTTGAAAAATACGCATCACTAAAGTGAGGTGAGAGTCCATGGGTAACACAGTTGATAAAGTGAAAATTTTAACCGCCTTTGAGGGTGTACCGAATAGCCGAGATTTGGCTACGTACACCGCAAAAGGTGGCTACTCAGCACTTAAAAAAGCGATGGCCATGCAGTCCACCCAAATCATCGACGAAGTGAAACAATCTGGACTTCGCGGTCGTGGGGGGGCGGGTTTTCCTACGGGTCTCAAGTGGAGTTTTGTTCCGCAAAATATTCCTGGCCCACGCTATCTCATTTGCAATAATGATGAGGGTGAACCGGGCACGTTCAAAGATCGGTATATCATGGAGCTTAGCCCGCACATGATTGTCGAGGGCATGATTATTGCGGGGAAAGCAATCAACGCAACCAAGGGGTATATTTACACTCGTTACGAATTTTTTGACGAAATAAAATGGCTAGAAAAAGCAATTAAAGAAGCGTACGAAGAGGGTTATCTAGGAAAAAACATCCTGGGTTCAGGATTTGATTTTGACCTCGACCATTATACTGGTGCGGGTGCGTATATATGCGGTGAAGAAACGGGTTTGCTGTCTTCCCTAGAGGGCAAAAAAGGCCAGCCAAAACTAAAACCGCCATTTCCTGCGGTATCTGGATATTTGGGTAAACCAACCATCGTAAATAACACAGAAACATTTGCGGCGGTTCCATGGATCATCACAAATGGTGCGGCGGCATATAAAGCGATCGGCACTGAAAAGGCCGCCGGCACAAAATTATTTTGTATTTCGGGAGCCGTCCAGCGCCCAGGAGTTTACGAATTGCCCCTTGGCTATAGTTTTGAAAAGTTTTTGAATGAGGATGCTGGCGGCATGTTGCCTGGGCGAACACTAAAAGCCTGCATTCCCGGGGGGGCCTCGGCGCCAATTCTTCTTCCTGATGAACTCAAAGGTTTGACAATGGATTACGAGGCGATTGCAGGCAAGGGTTCCATGTTGGGATCCGGGGCCGTAATGATCGTGGACGACCGTCAAAGTATGGTTGATCTCATGAAAACGATCACCGATTTTTTTCATCATGAGAGCTGCGGTCAATGCACCCCTTGTCGCGAGGGTACGGGTTGGTTGGCAAATATTATGGATGGAATTGTGGATCACGAAGGCAAGGAAACAGATGTCGAAAAATTGTGGCTGGTGGCAAAACAAATGGGCGGACGTACCATTTGCGCGTTGTCAGACGCGGCTGCAATGCCAACCATGGCAATAACTAAGAAGTTCGGAGATGAAATCCGAGCCTACATCAAGCGAGGTACTTCAGCGTGAGCGAGACAGTCTCATTTAAAATTAATAGTCAGGCAGTCACTGTTCCTAAAGGAACAACTGTGATGCAGGCCGCTCAACAAATGAAAATCAAGATTCCACATTTTTGCTGGCATCCTGGTCTATCAATTGCAGGTGTTTGCCGATTTTGTTTGGTTAAAATCGAGGGTCGTCCAAAGCTAGAAATTGCGTGCAACCTTCAGGCGACCGAAGGCATGGAAGTGCGCACCGATACAGACGAAGTGAAGGACGCTCATAAATGGGCTTTGGAATTTCACTTGATCAACCATCCTTTAGACTGCCCTATCTGCGATCAAGCAGGGGAATGCGGCCTTCAAGACTATTATATGTCTGTCGGAAAATATCAGAGTCAAATGGAACGACCAAAGGTTTTAAAGCCTAAAGCTCTTCAAATTGGCGGAGATTTGGTGCTCGACACGGAACGTTGTATTCTGTGCAGTCGCTGCGTGCGTTTTGAAAATGAAGTCACTAAGTCAGGCGCGCTAGGAATTTTTGACCGGGGCGATCATTCTATTATTGGAACTTTTCCGGGTAAAAAAATTAGCCATAAATACACTGCAAATTTGGTGGATATTTGTCCTGTTGGGGCTTTCACCTCAAAGGATTTCCGCTTTAAACAGAGAGTTTGGTTCTTAAAAGACAAGCCGTCCACCTGCTCTGGGTGTGCAACCGGGTGCCAAGTGGATGTTTTTGCAAAAGAGGAAACGGGCACCTATTATCGCATTAAACCGCGACAAGGTGAGGCCAATGGACATTGGATGTGCGATTACGGCCGCACCACATACCGCCACTTGAATCAAGAAAATCGCCAGCGGTTTGCCTTTGTTTCGGGAGAGGGTAAGCGTCGTGAGGTTGATTTTGGCGAATCTATGAAGCACCTTGCGGCGAAGCTTAAGCACGCTAAGGCTGAGAATGTGGCATTGCTTGTTTCGGCACAGTACACGAACGAAGAGTACGCGGCATTTTTTGATTTCTTTGTTGGCAAACTTGGCATTAAAAAAGTCTACCAATGGCGTGAACCAACCGAAAAAATTTCCGATTTTGATGGGATACTTCTACGTGGCGACCGTAATTCAAACACGGCCGGATTGTTGGCAGCAATGAAGAAACATGGCGTGGGAAGTGATAAACCGATTAATCAAATTGAGGACGCAGAAAGATCGGGAGCAAAAGTTATTGTTGCTCTAGTCCCTGAAATTTTGGGAAGCTTTCCAAGTTTCAAAACACAGTTAACCGGTCTTTCAGCAATAGATTTCGTCTCTTTTTGGACGGTCAGTGGGATTTTTGATGGAGCGGACGATAAAAGTCACGGGGTCAAACATATCGTGCCACTGAAGGGCTTTGCGGAGAAACGCGGAACCTTTATTAATCAAGACGGTAAAAATGGCCATTTAACAACGCCATTTAATTGTCCCGTTGCCGGCGCACATTGCGTAGGCGACACCGTTAAAGCGCTTGAAGAAGCCTATTCTAAGGCTCACTAAAAAGGAGAATGAATTTATGGCAGTTAAAAAAGTAGCTCCTCCCCCTGTAGATGCTAATGCCTTTGATGCGGCGTGGGGTTATTTCACAACCATTATGGCAGGCATGAAATTTACAGCTAAAACATTCATGGTGCAAATCACCGGTATCGAAAAAACGAATTCGGTCGAGTGGCCTGAAGAACCTGCTACCTATAGCCCGCGGTTCAAAGGCAAGCACTTTTTGACGCTTAGAGATGATGGGAATGTGCGGTGCACAGCCTGTTTCCTTTGTGCCACGAATTGTCCAGCACAGTGCATACACATTGAAGCCGGCCAGCATCCTGAAAACGAAATTGAGAAATTTCCTGTGCGATTTGAAATAGATATTTTACGTTGTGTGTTCTGCGGATTTTGCGAGGAGGCTTGCCCCGTGGACGCCATTCGCCTTGGGCCAGAATATGTGATGACTGGATTAGCAGAACAAAAGTGGGTTTACACCAAAGACTATCTCGCTCAACGCCCACAGCTGAACGGTGGCATTCCTAGTGTTAAGGATGAGAATGAAAAGCATCCGATTACGGACAAACCTCACACGAAAGAAGCTGAAATTCATTCTTATGTTCGCCATGGCCATCATTGAGTGCAGGTCTAGTCGTCATTTGTTGGGATAGATTGACAAAATTCAACTAGCCTTTTTCGCGGGTTGCATATTTTTATTGGTGCCAGCTGGTGCCGCGGAGCGGTTTTTTCGCTCAAGTACGAGCCTTTCAATATTTATTCTCAAATCTGTGTGGGCACTTAAGAGCTCCTCAAATTTGTCCTTTGAGAGTTTGAAAACATCGCAATAACTTTGCGATGTAACATCGGTACTCCTCACACCGTCCCCAATTAACGCCATTTCTCCGACGCAAGTTCCCGGGCCAAGATTTGTGATAAATTGCTCGCCGTTATGAACCGTGACTGTGCCGTGACCGATCAAATACATTTCTTGGCCTACGTCACCTTTTTGAATGATTTTTTCTCCTGGCGAGAAATATACTTGCTCAAGCTTTTTGGCGATGGCAGACAAGCATTCAAACGAAACCCCTTTAAACAGGCTAACTCGACTGATGGGCTTCAGGTTCATGAAGGTTTGAAGTTCGCTTTGCAGTGCGGCAGGCAGTTCACTAATGGCTGCTTGTTCGTCTTCGCTAATATTTCGCGACGACAAATGGTTAAAGAATCCGACGGCTTGTGCTTGGAGATGCTTTGGCACGTCGTATTGATTGAAGAATGAATGCAGGGCCTCCATTTTTTCTTTTGCCCGTTCCTTTCTTCGATCATTGGCCAGCATCATTCTTGAGGCACTGGCAATTAAAATACCCCAAATGGTCGCCCCCATGATCATCATTCCCATGGCGAAAATTCGGCCACCGCTGGTTTGAGGGGTGATGTCGCCGTAGCCAACGGTGGAGATGGTGGTAATTAGCCAGTATGCAGCCTTAATATAGTCGGTTAGTTTGTCCTCTCCTGGGGGGTAAATGACGAGCCACACACATGAAAAACCATTAATCATGACGAATACGATAGTCGCCACCGCACAAAATTTAAATAAATTTGGCACCTGATTCATTTTACTCCGCTCTGACATCAGGCTAATAATGCTTGGTAAGCGAAATATTTTTGTAAATTGTAAATATAGAGGCCAGTGTTCACCGTTGGCGCCGAGCCCGATTGCAGCTGACATTAGCGGTAGGCAGGCAATAAATCGGAGGGCTGATTTTAACTTTGAATAAGCCGCTATTTCCGTGCCTGCTTTTGACGAAAGGAAATCGAAGAGAAAAATAGCGCTAACGAGAATGTCCAAGACGCTTTCTATTTTTGTTGGTGTATGTCTAAAGGCCGCCCCAAGCGGCAAGTCCAATAAAATAAGAGCTATGGTCACCACCAAAAGGGATTCCCAGGCGGTCACGATTTCCTTCATTTTTTTCAGTGATTCCATTTCCCTGGTCTCCAGTTGGCTGGCGATACTCGCTCAAGAAACAGGTTGGCCTGCTCTTTCAACGACCAGTTGTCGGTGTAATCGAGAGGGAATTTAGCATTTCTAAAAAATTAAAAATTAAATACTGCAATATCAATAAGTTAAAAAACAATATTTTTTAATAAACATCGACAATATGTGTCGAATTTAGGTAACTAAAGGTGCTGCCTTTGGATTAAAGTCATTAGGCTGGCCGAGGGTCACTGGTCAGTTGTCAATTGTCATTATGGAGCATGTTATTTCGTGACGCCACTGAGTTCATCATCATTAATCGCCCTTGAAGCCGCACGAACGTTTGTTCCTGGTTGGTGGCTTCACGCATTTGAATCATCGGTGACGTTGCCGCACGATCCAATGAAATTTGGAGTTTCAGCGGGCACAGTACTTCCCAGTTTAGATTCGTACGAGCTTGGGCTATTGGCCTTGTTGCTTGGAGACATTCAACGCCAAATAATGACGGATGAAAATCAGGATTCGGAAGTTGAGCTGCATTGGGCGCTAGCATTGAAACATCTTTCAGGGGTTGACGCAGTATCAAAAGAGCGACTTGGGCGAGTTTTTGACGCACTTCCCCAACTCCGATTTTTAGTGGACCGTGGTCAAGGTAAGCTAGTCAGCACTCCACTATTTATTGGAGAGACATGGTTTGACTCAGATGAATCGTCTCCGTTTCAAAAATTATCATTAAAACCGAGTCAGTTTGCGATTGAGCTCATGACTGGATATGTGGATGGCCATCTCGATTTTCTCAGGCAGGTGACAAATTTTGGTCGGCTGTCTTCTATTAATAAGGGAAGATCTCCACTCGTCCTATGGACCCCGGTATGGCTTGAGCTATCGGCACCGGAGCAGGTTGTTTACGCTAGGATGGAAGCAGCCATGCAGAGCGACGGCGCATGGCTACGTTTAGACGGATTAGTTGGTCTTTCCTTAGAAAGTCTTACCGCGGGGCTAAAGCTCCCCAAAAAGGCAGCGGATACCGGCTCACTATTAATGGACCGTTTGCGGTTGGTTGGAAAGCTGGGGCGACGTTTGGTCGCGCATGGGGTCATGCATAGAGATCCGAGTCATGGATATATGGCTTTAGACATGCGAGCCCAAAGCAATTCTCCGACACTTCTATGGCAGGCGTCTGCGGAGCGTTTGAGGTCACATGCGGAGGTCGAGTATTTTGGTTTGTCCTCTTCGAAAATTTTGCGAGGACCCGTAACTGCGAATATTAAGCCGATTTGCACGTCATTGGCAGTGATTTCTGGAGCTGGCATCAGCTATGCAAGCGTACTAGATCGAATCTGGAACGCCATCGCAAACATACCAGGCTGTGGATTGAGAGTTGCACCTGGTGTCATGCTGCAAGCGCACATGCTATTTTTAGAGTGGATTGCCCGCTCTCGAGAATCCTCGATAGTCCCCCTGCCAAAACGACTCAAGGCGCATGCGGTGATTGGAATTTGTAAATTAGTTGATGACTCTAACGCTGGGCGCTCATTTCGAGACTTTATTGCTGCCATTTCTAGGGCAGAAGACTTGGCAAATGTTGTAGAGATGGAGCAGGATTGCGAAGCTCCATTTTCACTATCCATCGGTTATTGTCAGGAGGCGGTCATAAATTTGTGTAGAACGGCCGTTTTTCAGGCGGAAACGGTGACGCTAAACCATGGGACGGATAATAGGTCGGTCGAAAATTCGGGGAAAAATTTCTTAGAAGTGCCAAATAAAATAATTCCCGCAATGCCGCTAAATAGAATAACTGTCAAGCAAGAACATGATTTTGCCTCAAAACCAGACCTCGCGGCCCAAAAACTGCGGAAAATTGCCCAGGACGAGTTAGAGGTAATGATGCGAGTGGCTCCAGATTCTTACCGCGAACTACGATCAAAATACATTTCGACACTCGACAATGATCGGAGGTCACTTCTTCTAGACGTCCAGCGGAGACTGGATTCTAAGGCTTTTGATCGCCAGGTGAAGCCGCGAATAGTTCAATATATGATTGAACATCCAGCCAATTGGAAATCTGCGGCGGCGAGATCTTTTTTTGCTTAGGATTTTTTTTTCAAAAAAGTGACATTTCTTGCGGAAGAAGCTTGATTTTTCGTTCACCTCATTTTATGCTTTTTACACAGAGCGAAATTGTTTTAATTATAAATTTTCAGGGAGACTCAAAACATGGCTAAGAAAAAAGCGACCGCAAAGAAGACGACTGTAAAAGCAAAAGCTGCCCCAAAGGCGAAAACCACTGCTACTGCAGCATCTGTAGCACTCAAGTCCGTGAACAAAGCACGCACCAAAAGTGAAATCATGACCGCAATTGCTGACAACACAGGAATGAGCCGCAAAGAAATTGGCGCAATCTTCAGTGCACTTGGCGAAGTCATTGGACTTGATGTTGGCAAAAAAGGTCCTGGAATGTTCACCGTCCCTGGTCTAATGAAAATTACCCGCATTCAGAAGCCTGCTACCAAAGCTCGTAAAGGCATCAACCCATTCACTGGCCAAGAGCAAATGTTCAAAGCTAAACCAGCACGCAATGTTGTGAAGGTTCGCGCTCTTAAGGCTCTTAAGGAAATGGTTTAATCCATAGGTAATATCGGCGAAAGCCTTTATTACCACCGGGCTGTAGCCTTTTTCGGGAAACAGTTTAATTCAAGGGGACACATTAGTTTGTGTCCTTTTTTTGTGCTCAAACGGAGGATGGACTTTCCATTTTCCTATTCTGAACATAACATGCAGACTTGAAAGAAATTCGCTCACAAATTATATCTAGGAGCGAACGGGGGCAAAATGTTGAATCTTCCACCTATCAATTACCGGGCTCGACTTGATCGAGTCATTTCTGCGCTAAATGGCCAATCGATGTTGTTATTTGCACAGCCTCAAGGCTACCGTAACAGCACTGTGGAGGGACCTTGGCGCCAGGACTCGATGTTTTATTACCTGACAGGCTTTAGTGAAACTGATGCGGTCTTGTTGATCCTTTCCCATAAGGACGCCACTAAAGATTCCAAAGACTCAAGAGATTCAAGAGTCCTATTGTTTCTTCGAACCAAGGATCCAGTTGCCGAGCTGTGGAACGGCCTACGAATGGGAGTTACAGTTGCCAAAGAAAAGCTAGCGATTGATGAGGCGTTCGGGATGGAAGAATTCTGGGCCAAACTTCCAGTTTTACTTTCCGGATCAACTGGTTTGCAATATGCATTGGGTGGTCGGCCCGATGTGGATCAAAAAGTTGTGG